>NZ_PYCI01000068.1:0-34273 GCF_003015105.1 Chroococcidiopsis sp. CCALA 051
AGATGTGTATAAGAGACAGACTTATGAAGTAACTCAGTTTGCAAGCACTCCTATCCCGCCCTTGGAATTGCTAGCAGCGATCGCGCAGGTAAGCAATTTACAAATAGACTTAGGTACAAATATATCAGATAGCATGAATTCCGATCGCCAGCCTGACGCGGCTGAGTCACAGTTGAGAACATTTGGTGCAACTTTGGTTGGTGGAGCGGTAGGAGATATGTTTGGCGGCGCTATCGGTGCTACAGCGGGAGCGATCGTCATGGGACCCGCAGGCGCTATTTTAGGCGGTCAGATTGGCGTTTTTGTTGGTAGCATTATTGGCGCTCAAATTGGTGCTGAAACCGTTCATCATGTTGACCAGTTGGTTTCGTTGGCTAATACTCAAGGAACTGAACTAACAACAGAAAAAATTGCTCAAACCCTGCAAAAGAGAGCAAGTGAAAAAATTGGCGAAACTACAGGGCAAATTTTTGGTGCAGTTGCGGGAAAGGTAGTTTTGGGTCCAACAGGGGCAGTTTTTGGTTCAATTGTCGGTGGAGCAATTGGCGCTCAGCTAGGAGAAGACACGGCAACTACAACTAATCTACAGCGATCGCCAGCAACGACTCAGCAATGGTTCGTTCAGACAACTCAAAAGTTTGTCGGTGAAACCGCAACAGTAACGGTAGGAGGGGCTGTTGGTAAAATCGTGCTTGGTTCTCCAGGTCAACAGATGGGTTTGAAGTTGGGCAAGCGAATTTCTAAAATAGTAGACTGGGATACAACACCACACCGAGTTGTAGATATTACGCCTACGCCACAGTTATTGGGAGAAACACAAACAGGCGATCGCCAATCCTACTAAGCTGTCACATATGCAATTTGCATTATCAGGGCAATTAATGCTATTTGCCTTAGACATTTTGACTTTTGACTTTTAACTTTTGACTTGCTTTGTAGATTCAGCAGTAAGATCGGGAAGTCGCTCGACTTTTTGACTGTGCTGGGCATTCTGATAGTTCTCCTATCTTCCTTTGTCTTATCTTTCCACAACATCACCGTTCGAGTTCTATTTGCAGAGCATCTCGTTCTCGGTTTATTTCTTTTGGGTGGATACGTTAAACCCGATTTGCCTCATTCGTTCTTGCTGATGTTCATGCGAATGCTGTTAGTGGTTCCACTCATGGCATTTCTCGCACCTAAACTGTATCCATCCGCTTTAAAAGAATTACTCAGCTTATTTAACCGCGATCGCCGCGATGTTCTAGTGCAGGCATTTGGCTGTGGAGTATTGATGTTTGTCTATGTTGCCTCGCTCTACGTTGCCATTGGGTTAATTCCAACTGGCATCGCCATGACGCTATTTTTTACTTATCCCATATTCACAGCACTACTAGCTTGGCAATTTTTTGGCGATCGCCCAACACTGTTTCGCTGGGTCGTTATGGGCATCATTTTAGTAGGTAGTGCCTTCACAATTCCTCAATCTACGCCTACTCAGAATAGTTATGCAATTGCGATCGGCATTCTTGCCAGCGTCGGATCTGGAGTTGTTTACGCTCTTTATACAGTCATTGCCCAAAAATGCTTTGAAAAACTGCATCCCATTCCCTTCACCTGGATCAGTTTTGCCACCACGCTGCTATTTTCTGGCATGAGTCTGTTATTTTGGCAACTCCCCTATACCAATCTTGCCTGGACTCCTTTATGGATTGGCGGCATATTTTCAGGATTGGTGAGTTTTCTCGGACACATTTTGAATAATATTGGTATTCGCTCGATTGGTGCAACCGCTGCCTCAATAATTGGTTCTAGCAGTCCAGCATTGACGGCATTAGTTGCCTGGCTCGTAATTCATGAAACTTTGAATGTAATCCAGATTTTAGGTATTGGTATTGTCACGTTGGGTATTGCTTTGTTGAGTGGGGAACGAGCCTTAATTAAGCGATCGCATAACCCTAACTGAAATTAAACATTATCAAAACTACTAATAACAGGAAACCCCTCTGAATCTGATGTGCGATTACCCGCTCGCAGAGAAAAGAGCGTTTGTATTCCCGTCGCTAGCGCTGCTTTTAGTTCCGCCGTTACATCTGAAATAAAGAGAATTTGCTTTGGTGATACACCGATCGCTTGAGCAATTTTGCAATAACTTTCTGCCTCTTTTTTTGAGCCAGTTTCAGTATCGAAATAGCCAATCAAAAACTGAGTTAAATCGCCTGCTTCGGAATATTGAAATAACAATTTTTGTGCCTGAACGCTACCTGACGAAAAGATATACAATCGCTTACCTTCGCGAATCCAACGTTCAAATGCAGGTTTAACATCGGGAAAAAGTTGCGATCGCAACGTCCCATCTCGATAACCGCTTTCCCAAATTTTCCCCTGTAACGATTTGAGTCCGGTAGATTTGCGATCGGTTGCTATTAAATAATGAATGTAAGGTACGGCGGCGGTTGCAGAGTTATCCACCCATTCAGGTATGTCTAATCCCTGAGCAATATCAACTGCATACTCTTGCCGCAATCGCTCTATATCTGCCTGTACTTCAGTTTCCTGATGATAAGTTTGTAGAAACGATCCTACCTGCTTTTGAGCAAAAGGAAACAACACGCCGAAAACGTAATCAATCGGGGTTGTGGTTCCTTCAATATCGAGCAAGATAATATCTGCACGAGCAGAATAGCGATCGGGCATGGTTACGCTGGAATCGTTATATGCATCAGTCTTATACAGTATACATATGCTGCCGCTCAACTTAACATACAACTGGACTCTTAGTAGATACAGCCTGTTCGATAATATCGGCTGCGTGAGTGACTCCTCCAGTTTTATGAATCAATTTTTGTAATCGGACTGCATTTTGTTTGTACGATCTTTCTGTTAATACTCGTGCGATCGCATTTTGCAAGCTAGAAACATTTAAGCGAGAAAGTGTTACAAATTCTCCAGCTCCTACCCAAGCAATCCGTGCTGCAACTCCTGGTTGATCGTCGGTAATAGGTATGGCAACCATCGGAACACCATAATCTAATGATTCTAAGGTAGTATTGAGTCCAGCATGAGTAATATTCAGACTAGCTTTTTCCAGCAGTTCTAGTTGAGGTGCATACTTTACAACTAAGGGATTTCCAGGCAAGTTCGGAAATGCTTCTGGAGCGAGTCCCCCACCTAGAGAAATGACGAGTTGGTTGTCTAGCTCTACACAGGCTGCGGCGATCGCATGAAACACTCGCTCGAAGCGATTTTGTAGAGTTCCCATAGAGGCGTAAATTAGCGGCTTGCCGTTTAATTGCTCGAACGGAAATTCTACAGGTTGTCTTTCAATTGCTTGATGAAATGGTCCAGTAAAATGAAAGTGTGGGGGTAATTGACGCGGAAACTCAAATTCGGGAATGTGGCGCGTGATGATGGCAAGATGGGAAAAAATATCGTTGATTTGCGAGTAAGCAGGTAATTTCCATTTTTGGCGATAATCGGCAATTATCTGCCAAACAGGTTGCGCGAATCGATTGAGGAGACTGTAGGCAGCACGATTGCGGAGTTGCGCCCACCATGCAGGATTATATCGCCCGGTTGTAGGAATAGGCGGAATGGCTGAATCTTGATAGAAAGGGAGCATACAGCAGATAGTCACGTAGGGAAGGTTGAGATAATCTGCGATCGTCCCCCCTTCAAACACAGATAAATCTACCAGTAATGCATCTACGTTTTGTTCTGCAATAATTGCTGGTGCTGTTTTCAGTCGAGTTTCTGCTATCCGTGCAAATCTTTGTAAGGTATCATAAATGTTAGATAAATTTGCTAATGTAGTATTTTTTTGAATCTTTCCATTTTCATCAGGTGTAAAACCTATGCTACAGAAATTGAAACCTGCTGCAAGTGCTTTTGCTTTTGCTCTTGGATCGCTAAAAATAGTAACTTGATGTTTGCGTCGTTGCAGTTCGCGTCCTAGTGGAAATATGGTGTTTAAGTGTCCCGTAGCTGCTAGACAGAGAATGCCAATGTGAGCCATTGCTTTATCCTCCACAGAATCAACTGAACAACGAGTAATAACTAACGGGCGATCGCAATAATTCCAACAATAATTAGGCTGGAAGCTGCTAGCTGGCTAATACTCAACCGTTCGCCAAACAAATAGTGAGACAAAATTGTAATTAAAATAAATCCCAGCCCCGTAGAAAATGGAACTGCGATCGAAACAGGCAGGCGATCGAGTGCTTTGGCAAATAGAATTAGCCCCGTACTGTAGGCAATGAGAGACATAATAAACCAGGGAGAAACAACCATTGCTAAAAAACCAGGATTTTTAGTTACTAAACGCGATTGTTTTAACAAAAGACTGCCCGTACAACTACAGCAGGCTGACACTGCAACCAATAACCAAGGCTGTTGTAGAAATTGATTCATTGCATGTTATTTCATTGCATGTTATCTCTTGATGGCAAGAGCTGATTCATAAGTGCTTGTAAAGCTTTTTCTAACAAGTGTTGTGGTGACACTCCAGGGTAATTAAAGTATCCTGATAGCTCTAAACCCACATGACCGTGCAGTGATGCCCAGACGATCCGAGCAATCTCCCAAGCTTCATCTCCGGCTTCACTTTTGCGATCGATACAGTCTTGAACAGTTTGAACCATTAAGCGAAAACTTTCCAAACCCAACTGCCGACTCGAATCTGGTGGGGAGTATTCGGGAATTACTTTGAGAAACATAATCGCATAGTAAGTAGAGTGAGTCAGGGCAAACTCTCGATAGGCATAACACAGTGCATAGATGTATTCTCGTGAGTTACCTGGATGAGGAACGGCTTCTAGTGCTTGTCGCAACATTCCGAAACCTCGCAGATACAGTTGATCTACTAACCCCTGTTTATTGCCAAACATGGTGTAAAGTACGGTGGTCGAGCAACCAACAAGCTGTGCAATTCGCCTCATACTCAGAGCCGTTGGTCCCTCTCGCACCAGAAGATTGCTGGCATCATCCAAAACTCCCCTGCGTAAAGCTTGCTGATGCAAGTCTTGGGCTGCACGGTAATTAGTAACGTCGTCTTTACCTGTAACAGTGTTATTGTCCATGTCACTGTTATGAACGATAACTGAGAAAAAGTCAACCCTTGGAATTATCTTTAGAGATACGTGAATTAAGCCATACGTCTCAAGGCTGTAGCCACCTGGTAAAGTAACAATTATGAATATTCATTCTCAAGCTAATCTTCCACCCTTCACCGCAGGTAATCTCGAACAGTTACGCAAGAGAGGATTACCTGAATGCAACACTGATGAAGAAATAGCATTAGCAATGGGAATCAGCGTCGAAAAATTATATTTCTTGGCTGACAAATATCCTGCATCTTCCAGTTCGCATTATTGCCGCTTCCAAATTCTCAGAAAAACAGGTGCAGCGAGAACAATTACTGCACCAAAGCCAGAACTAAAAGCTGCTCAAACATGGATTTTCAAGCATATTTTAGACAAGATAAAAATTCACGATGCAGCTCATAAGTAGAACGTATAAAGCAGAAATGCGATCGCTCCTAAGTTGTTAATAAAATATGCAACTTGAGTAATTTCTCGCTTGCTATTCGTGATTGTTGTGTTAAATTTATACCGAGGTAGTCATAAAGTTACAAAGCTGTAGTACGGGTTCTGCATACCCGACTGGTGCGCTGACTCATAGTATAAGCGTATACCGCAGAGTACTTTAGCTATTTCACCGTTTGATTAGCTCAGTTGGTAAGAGCGCCTGCTGTATGCGGGATGTCGCAGGTTCAAATCCTGTATCAAACCCCCGAAAGTTAGCTCATTTGGTAGAGCAATCGGTGTATCGCCGATTGGTAGCAGGTTCGATTCCTGTACTTTCTCCAAGATCCCCTCGTCCTGGGTACGGACACCTTGTTAGGGACAAGGCGGCTTCGGAAGAAGCAGTTAGTAGTGGGTTTTTCCCAGTGCTAAGAACGGCTGAAAACGTTTTATTCGTCACTTACTCTGTCAAGCAGGTGTTTGTTCGCAGTAAAGGAGCCAGCGCAAATGTAATTCTCTCTAACTTGAGTATGTCCCTTCGTTTTCCCAATCCGTTTCTCTACAGGGACTCTGGAACGGGTAAACCGAACGGCATATCTGAGCGTTGTTGACTTTGGTTGAATTACATTTGGGTAGTTCTGGCAAGGTAGCAGCAATCTTAATCCAGTTTTAGAGAATCTTTTGCCCGCACCAAGACTGTTAAACACTGTTCTGGCAGAGTAAAAAATATTTTTGTATTATATGTAGTATACTGAAATTACCTTGCTGAGGATTATAAGCATCTGGCTATTGAAATTCCGGCGTAGGGTGAGCATTGCCCACCTTACGAGTCTCATCTCATCTATTCAATTATCTATGTGGAAAACCTTTTACATTAAGCCTAACGAAATTGGAATTTTATATCACCGCAGCGATTTTAAAAAGATTTTGCAGTCAGGGACTTACACTTATTTGGGTCGCCATTGGCAAGTAAAAACTTATGACTTGAACCAGCCAGAAGTTAAGATTGAAAACTTAGAATTATTGCTCAGAACCCACGAAGCCGAATTACAAGAGCATCTGTTAATTGTCAGAACAACATTTAGTCAAGCCGCTTTAGTACGCTGCGGTCAAAATTGGATAAGCGTTGCACCAAATCAAATGCGTACTTTTTGGCGAGGTTTTATTGATCTAGAATTTCATATTTTCAATTTAGAAGAAAGTCTAGAATTACCTGCTGAATTTGTTCAGCAATTGCGCGGACTTGCCATAAATGGATTGAAAAAATTCCAAATTTCAGAATATGAAATTGGCTTACTTTACGCCCAAAATAACTTTATTCGATCTTTGGAACAGGGAGAATATGCCTTTTGGACTGTGAATCGGGATGTTGCAGTAAGAACTCTCAGCCGGATCGTACCTAACCCAGACTTTCCACTAGAAGATGTATTGATTGAAAAACATCCTGAGTTTGTCTCAGCTTACTGTGAAATCGTACAATTACAAGATCGACAAGTAGCAATTATACGATATTTGGGTAAAGTTATTGCTATTTTGCCACCCACGAACCGTAAGTTATTTTGGCGCGGTGTGGAAGTGGAAATGATTGATATTAGTAGCAATGCTAAATTATCGCCTAATTTAGTAGCAGAATTGTTGGCAGGTTCTAAAGAAGTTCTATTACTAAGCCACAACAGTTTGCACGTTCGCGAAGTACTTGCACAGCACGTTGGTTTATTGTATGTAAATCAAGAATTTCAAGCGTTATTACAGCCAGGAATACATGCTTGGTGGCTATTTGGACGCTCTTTTCAAACCGAAGTCATTGATATGCGCTTGCAAAATATTGAGGTATCCGGTCAAGATATCTTGTCGAAAGATAAAGTTCCTTTACGCTTGAACTTAACTGCTGGTTTTCGCATTCAAGATCCACTGAGAGCAAAAAATGGCTTATCAGATATTTCTAGTTTCTTGTACAAAGAATTACAGTTTGCTTTACGCGCCGCAGTGGGCGAACAATCTTTGGATGCACTATTAGAAAATAAAGGTGCGATCGATCGCAGTGTTGCTGAATACATTCGTAGCAAAACCGCAGACTATGGAATTGAAGTTGATTCTGTCGGGGTGAAAGATATAATTTTACCAGGCGAGATTAAGACAATTTTGAGCAAAGTGGTAGAAGCAGAAAAAGCTGCTCAAGCAAATGTAGTCAGACGTAGAGAAGAAACCGCAGCTACTCGCAGTATGTTAAATACTGCAAAAGTGATGGAAGATAACCCCGTCGCCTTGCGTTTGAAGGAATTGGAGGTGTTAGAACGAATCGCTGAAAAGATCGATCGCATTCAAGTTAATGGCAGTTTAGATAGTATTTTAACCGAATTAATTCAAATTAATCGGCAATAACCATATTACTGTAGGGGCGGGTTCACCAGACATCTCCATACACATATGAAGAACTCTATAAACCCGCCCTCATATGATTTGCGATTGACCGAACGCCAGAATTAATAATAAAATTTAGCAATTTTTTGAGCGATCGCACCCCATTTAGAATTTTGTGTCACAGCTGCCCAATAAGCAAACCCGCGAATTACCATATTGTAGTCCACTGCTTTTACCTTACCAGTTCGTCCAGTTTCCTGCCCCGCAGTGCGAGTATTGCCCTGAGTACTAATTTCTCCTGAAGCTGAAATTCTGGTTTGCTGCCATGCCAAGGCTTTCTCAATCGCCGTCTTTACTTTTGGCGTGAGGGGATCGTCTGGAAAGTAAGTCACCCAACGCTGAGCATACACTACACCTACCATTTGATAACTACTATCATGCCCACCTTTTTCTGGATTAATCCCATTTGGACGCTGTAAAGTTAAGCCTTCCTGAAGCGACTGACGGGCATATTTCATCAACTCTGCATCCCCAGTTAATTTGCTTGTCAACCCCAAGGCTACTGCAACTGCATATCGGCGATGGGTGTAAGGCTGGTTCCGTTTAATTCCCTGTTTCCAGACATCTTGAGAAATCATCCAACGGGCAGCACGTCTAACCAAAGGCTTGTAACGCGATACTTGTGCTGCATACTTATTTGCTTGGGGAGATTGCTGGATGACTAGAAGACTATGGGCAACTGCCTGTACGAAGAACGAAGTACTGTGGAAGGGATCGCCCGTTCCCTTAAAACTACCGTCCGCAGCCTGTTGCTTGAATCCCCAGTCAAACATCTTGAATCCCGCTTGGATAGCTTGAGGATTGTTGCTGACTAACCCGCCAATCACTAATCCTTCACCGTAGCGCTGCGCTTCAATATACCACTTGTTCGTCCGGTGACGTTCCCAGTCGATGTTGGCACTATGCGCCCCACTCGGTGATATAGCATTATATGACTTAGAAAGACGACGGTAGAGATAATTGCTAATGAGATGGGATGACTCGTAGTGAAAGTCTGTACGCTTTTTGTTTCCCTGAGTTAGGGGAGTTGAAATCGGGCGTTTAGCAATGTCAAACTGAGATATTCGATCGCCTGAATCTACTAAAATTAATGGAGAGGCGATCGCTTTTTCTCCTTTATTTGTTGAGAACAACAACAGCGCTATCAATACTAATCTGCGTACTTTCACTTGTTATCACCTATTTATTCCCTTGCCTAACTTGCTGAAAACCTGTAGAATCCAACAGTAAAACAACTGCTCCAGGCAAACTTAACATCCAACCCAAAACTGTAATTGTGAGAGAAAGTAGTAGAGCTTGTTCTACTGAAAGACCGATGCGACTAAATAAATAAGCCCATAACCCTTCTTTCAGTCCAATTCCACCTAAAGATATTGGTAGTAAAGTTACTACAACAATAATTGGAATAAAAACTAAGAGTTCTAAATAAGAAATTGGAATATTTAGCTGATGGGCAACTATGTAATGGTAATAAACTATAGCTAGTTGTAGTAATAGTGATAGCCCCATTGATAATAATAAAGCTTGGCGATGTTGGGCAAATGTGCGTAAGAGAATTTGAATTTTCGCAAATCGAGCTGCTACTGCGCTCAATCGAAACTTAATTAACCAAGGTTCTGCCCAAATTAATAACTTTGGACTTGCTATCAGTAAAACTGCTCCTACCAGCGAACCAACACAAGCTGTAAATAAAAGTAAAATATCCCAGCGTCCAATTAATTTAAAAGCAGGAACTAAACCAATGACTGCCAAGCCAGAAAGAGCAGCAAGTCCAGTAAATCTTTCTAGGAAAACAGATACAAGTGCAACCTCTGAATCTTTAGTTGACTGCGCGACTCGATAAACTCGATAAACATCTCCGCCTAGTGCGCCTGGGAGGAAAATATTCAAAAACATTCCAGCGAAATAACTACTGAGTAAACTACTCATTGGTGCAGAATGTCCGCTAGACCACAAAACCACTTGCCATCGCCAACAACTCAACAGTTGACAACCCGTGTAGAATAGCAAAGCAAAGATAATAAAAGATGGGGATAGGTACTGAAATTGTACCCAGACTTGATAAAAATCCATCCGAGTCAATACTAAAGCTAGTATTCCTGCGCTAACAATAAGTTTGATTAAAAATATTGGTTTTACTTTCACTTAATTGCCTCAAAAAAATGACAGTTGGCATTAATAATTAATGGATGTGGGTTATAAGTATTGACCAAATAGTACTATCAATTCTTTACGACTACGCCGCAGAAGATCCCCCCAACCCCCCTTAAAAAGGGGGGCTATGAGAGACGGATTTTTGCAAGAATAAATAGAATTGGTATGACAAATTTAATAAGCTCCTAAATCTCCTCCTTGATAAGGTACGTGGGGAAATACACCATCTTCTGGTTTCCACAACCGTACCCGCGCTCCAAAAGTTTCCATAATTGGTTGACCTAGAGTTTCAATATAGTTGCGAAATACAGGTTCAAATCTACCTTCTGTGTGATTGTCTACATGCAACCATACGCGCTTAGAATTCTCTAAAACATGGCTCATTTGATCTAAATTACTAATTAATTTGCCACCACCCCAGCGATCGATCACTCGACCGTTATTCCAATAGAAAACGTCGAAGCGTATATTGCCTGGAATAAAGTAATCTAGACCACCTAAACCAGTTGAAGCAGCAGCCGGAGAAGTCGAAATCACAACATCGCCTGCTTGTCTATGACTGCTAATATATGCGAATGCTTCATTGTTGCGCCTAGTGAGTGCGTCGTGATAGCTGGCTAAAACTCGATTTGGTTCTACATTCAGGATTAAAAGTAAGAGAACGCTAGCGATCGCAATTCCTCTAATCGGTAACAAGTTTCTCGTAAATACCTCAAATTTGCTAGCTACACTTTCGGCAATACAAGCAGCACTATAAACAGCGAGTAAAATAAATATGGGATAAATTTGGTAGGTGTACCTCGTAGCAATTTGATAAATCAAAATAGTGAGTAGTATCAAGTTGATCGAGACGCTACTGAACAAAAACAATGTTTTTCCATCTCGCCGCTTGAGAAAATATATCCAGCCTAACAAAAAGAAAAAACTATAAATAATATGCATTCGACTGGGACCCACAAAGAAATTGTTTGCCAGTCCTGAAATGCTAAAGAAATGAACTTTGAGATAAGCGTCTGTACTGTCGGAAAGAGCTACCCAAGGAGTCAGACATCGAATCGAGAAAAAAACAAGGTCGTAAGCAATAATTCCCATTGAAACGACGCTACTCATAACAATTTGCCAATCGTCCGCCCAGCGAAAAGGTCGATAGAAAAATATAAATCCTACTAAAAAGCAAGGCAATAAAGTTACAGTTACCTCTTGATTTAAGATCGTTAGAGTTAGAGCAATGAAGAATCCATATTGATAAGCTCTACCACTGCGATCGACAAACCCTTTGAGGAACAACCAGAAACTTAAAATGCTCAGGCATTGAACGACTTGGTAAAACCGAATAAAGCGAGAAAAATAGACTTGCGAAGGATCGAAAGCTAAGATTGCTGTAACGATGAGGGCTATCCAAGCTTTTCCAGTAATTTTGCGGGTGAGGATAAAGACCAAAACTAGGGTGGCTGTACCCCAAAGTACCGATAAAAAGCGAGCATTCACAACTGAATCCCCTAGCAGCCGCAGCCACAGAGCCAGCATGTAGTGATAGGCTGGAGAGCGGGTGTACCAAATACCAGATGTCGCTTGAGGCGCACCTGTACGGAGAATTCCCCTCGTTGCATCTAAAGAAGTATTTTCATCCGCATCAAGGTCTACAAAGCCCAGGTTATAGGCTCTCACAACAAAACCGATCGCAACGATCGCACCCAGCATCAACCATTGATTACATGCAGGAGAATACGTCTGATAAACTGTCGTTAATCGATTTATGTAACTATGTCGCGTGTGGCTGGGAAGTAAAATAAACAGGGCGATCGCCCCAAATCCAAACAAAATTAAGCACATACTGATTGGAGATGCCCCAACGCTACCGACTAAACTCAAGCTGATAAAGGCAGTTAACCCCATAGGCAACCACAACCCCAAGCAAGCTAGTCTCCTTTCCCGCCAACTCCACAACAGCGTCAGCAACACGACGATTAAAAACCCTAGCAAGATGAGCGAATCGCTTTGTTGTTGAAAAAACAGCAGTCCCCGTTCTGCTTCTGCATAGCGATGCTTGAGTAAACCAATTCCAATCAGAAACAGCGTTCCTGGTAATAATAGTTCTGCCCCAGCGCCCAAACTGTTCCACCAGCTATGGCGATCGCCCAGCCAAAATCTACCGAGACTCCAAGCACTAATTACAGCACAACCCATACCTGCTAACTGCCACAGCCAAAAGTGCCAGAGGTAATCGGGATAATTCAGCAGATATGCATCGCCCTCAAACGTGCGTTCTAACTTTTGTACGTCTGGCGAACCCAAAACCTGTGCTGCTTGTGCTTCACCTTCACCCTTGAACCAGCCAGATACAGGTTGCTCCAGAGTCTTCCAAGTGTTATTTGTAGCAATGGGTGCGATCGCTGCGTGCGACTTAGTTTCTGCCCAGCCATCCAAGAAAAATCCGAGCGGATTAAAGGGAGCCGCCGCACCAAGTTGGTGCAGGGGTCGAGTCAAATGTACAGCCAGGGTATTGCTGCCAGGTCGGAGAAAATTTGTCACCTCATACATGTGTAATTGGTTGTTATCCTCAGCCTCGTAGCGGTTGACCAATAAACCGTTAATCAGCAAAGTATACTTCCCATCTCCGGCAAACCGAATGAAGGCACGGGAAAACTGATGTTGTGGTATCTGCCAATCACTTCTCAGCCACACTTCTCCTTGGGTACTTTCAATTCCGGTAATCCAATTTCCCTCTAAGAAGCGATCGAATAGTCTTGGACTGAGGCGATTGTAAGTTCCTTCTTGCACCGAACCAATTGCTTTAGCTGAAGACCAACTTTCATCAGGGAAATCGCGATCGAACCAAAGCAAACCATTGTGGGCTTCGTTGAGATTTGAAACTACCCACGGTGTTGTACCTGTTGCCAGATCGATTGCGGGTGATGTAGATAAGGGATAGACAGCACCCTCAACTACCACACGCGGATTTTGCCGACTCTTTTGCACCTCGATCGCGATCGTATTTCTCCCAGCTTGGAGGTGACGAGTTAAGTCAACATAGGTGGTTAATTTCCAATCTTGAGCATTGGCAAGCTGAATCCAATCGTAACCCCGCGATCGGTAAGCGACGCTATCATTTGCTCGTTGAAACTCTTCCGTAAACCGACTTCCTAAACCCAGAGAATGATAGAGAATATTTCTGTCTCTAGCGATCGCCCGTCCATTAACATAAAGAATGAAATCGTTATCGGCACTCAACCGCAACCAGCCTGCTGCGGGAACGTCATTTAGGAAAAAAGACCGACGAGCATAAAAACGGTAAGTAGGCGTTTGGGGAGCAATCCACTGCGTCTGGGCAGACCAAGCAACGCGATCGGCAGCAGCAGGACTTTTATCCCAAACAGAAAAGCCTGTCACGCCCAATAAAAAGCCCAGGATTAAGACTAATCCGAGCGATAGCCAACGATTTAAACGCTTCATTCTTGACCCTCGCCAGATTCCTTCCAAGCTTTATTGTCAATAGATTGGCGATACTGCTCCCAAGCTTTTTCGATCTTGCCATCATGGTAGCTCGCCCAAGAGTTATGCAGATATGCTTGCCCCAACAAAGCCAAATTGCTTTGCTGGGGGTACTCTTGCGTTTCGATAATTTGTCGTGCTGCTGATGCCGAGCGATCGAATTCACCATTAGCAGCCCTAGCCAGCATTAAGTCGTAAAGCGCTTCAATATGAGCTGGAAAAATTTGCAATGCCCGTTCAAAACGCTCTATTGCTAATCCTGTTTGATGGTTTGTGGGGCTGTTAGGACCATTAAAATAAGTGACTCCCTGGTTTAAGATACTTGTCGTGAGATATTCCCGCACTAAAAAGTTTTGCGGTTGCATTGCTAAGGCATTTTGAAAATAGTCTTCAGCCCGGATAAAATCTTTGCGTCGATAGCTTTCTAATCCCTTGACAAATTCGATCGCATCTGAATCTGGTCGGTTAGCATAAAATCCGGCTTCTGCCATGCGCCGTAGAAATTCCGTGTCGCCTTGCAAGGGAGGATAACAAGTTTTTAAAATCCTACTAATAGTGACAACTGGGCGATACTGACCTTGAGCATATAGCGTATCTAGGTGGCGATCGATGAAATTGGGTAAAAGCATTGATAGAGTTAGTAAAGCGATCGCCACTCCCGCCCAAGGCAAAAACTTAGCTAGATCTGTTATCAAAGCGTTAAAACTTTGCTCAGCTAACCCTAAATAACAAGCCATTAAACTAATGACTAAACCAGCAACAGCATAGCTCCAACCGCGACCGATATATGCAAAAAAATTATTACTATAACCAAATCCCTCGACCCAGATTCGATCCCAGGACGACATTTGAAAAAAGCGACTATCTTCAATCGAAAAATAAGCGATCGATTTGATTGGCTCGGGTTGACTTAAAGTTATATTCTGTTTCCACTGAGACTGAATTTTCGGAAAGTTTCTTTGGACGTGATGAGTAGCTTCTACCCCTTGTTTGTAGTAAGCCGCACTTAAAAAAGCTACGGTAGGCGACCAGGTAGTAATCAAGTAAGGAAAAAGTAGTACGGCGATTAATCCACTCCAGAATAGCATTCGAGCAGTGCGACCGCGACTATAGCAATTCTCGATTGTATGCGTGACATTGGTAGGGGCGCACAGCTGTGCGCCCCTACTCGTGTGTTTTACCCAATTGAAAACCGCTATAAATTGGAAGGCGATCGCCCCAGCTAAAAGCGCAAACAATAAAGCAATAACCCTACCTGCACTGGCGATCCTAAGATTAGTGTCAAATGCCTCTAAAGCTTCGGGAGGTAAACTATACCAAGGAGATTTTACCCCTAAAAATAAAGCAAAAGATGCAACCAAAAAAGTAAGTCTCGTGCGCTCAAACCAATTATACCAAACCTCTTTTTTAACTTGATTTTGACTAATTATTCCTGTTTCAGTAACAGGTAATATATTAGTAAATCTGAGTCGAATGGTATTCAAGTAGTAGAGCAAATTATTCATAAGAAGTGAGTAGTGAGTAGTGAGCAGTGAGTAAGGTGTGGAACCAGTGGCTGGTGGATAGAATCTCCCCCCTGTCCTCCTTGTCTTCCTTGTCCCCCTTGTCTCCTTTATCCTCAGTTTTGACTTTTGACTTCTGACTTTTGACTTCTGACTTCTAAGCGATCGCCTGGATTTATCCCTCTAGGAGAAAGTACAACCTGTTCCCCAGGCATCAAACCCGATATAATTTCTCGTTGATTGTCGAAAATTCTGCCCATTTGGACTGGTTTGACAACTGCTTGACCTGCCTCGGCAACCATCACCATGCCTTCGCCACCAGATAAATGAATGACTGCACTTTCTGGAATTGCTAAATTAGCTTTGTCCTTATTGAATTGAACGTATCCCTGCAAGCCAGCTGCCATTTGCAGATCGTCAACGGCAATCCAAACGGAGTAAGTATAGCGGCGATCGATCCCACCTTTAGGACGTTTGCCCGCACTAGTTAAAATGGTTGGGTTGAGTCGAATCACTTTCCCTTGGAAGGTGCGACCAGGATAAGACATCAAACGTATCGTCGCGAGATCTCCAACTTTAATCGCGTTGATTTGCGCTTGGTCGATATAAGCCCTAATCGCAAAATCTTTAGATATACTAACCAGCGGACGGCTAGCACGTACCCCTGCTAATTCACCGCGATCGATATTAACCCAACTAACTAAACCATCCATCGGTGCGTAAAGCACTGTATTGTGTAAATTTTTTAGCGCATTTTGTAGGGCTATTTTGTCGTTTTGCAGTTTCAGACGAGCATTCCCTAGTTCGTTATCGATCTCTTGTTGCGTGTGTGCTAGTTCTTGTTGAGCGCCAAGCAAGTTTTGTTGCAAAGTTGTATAAAAGTCTTGGCTACCGTAGAGCTGAATTTGAGCGTTAATTGTTTGCCGTTTGGTTGAATCTAGGTCTTTCTTCCGCGCTAAATAACTATCTTGAATGTCGTAGAGCTGAAATTTAGAAATCGCTCCTGCTTGTACTAAGGAATTCATTTGTTGCAGTTTCTTTTGGGCGATCGCCAGCCGATGCTGACCATCAGCAACTTGGTCTTTGAGTTCCTTCTCAACCAAGGAATTCATATCTTGCACTTTGGTTGAGGCGATCGCCAGCCGATGTTTGGCAAGTTCGACATCAGTTTTTAGCTTGGCTAATTTCACTGGCGCTGACTTTTGTAAGTTCAGCAGAGCCATTTCCGAAATAGCGGCATTGTTACGGGCAGCATCAACGGCATTTTTATAGGGTTCTTGCTGGAACTGAACCAATGCCTGTCCTTTTCGTACCGACTGCCCTTCCTCAACGTAAACCTGTTCTACGGGTCCCGATACCTGTGGGCGGAGGTCTATTTTATGCAACGCCACCGACTCCCCAGGTGCAGCTACGTTATCCTCTAGAGTTTTTGGCGCTACGGCTACAGTTTTCACCGCGATCGGTTTACCCGTTAATCGTTGCAATGCTGGATAACCAATGCTAGAAGCGTAGATTTTCGACTCTGGATTTTTGGTCGCTGGCACGAGTACGGCGATCGCTAGAACCGCCATAATACCCAACGGCGCTGCTACTAGCGTTGTCAACACAGCACGAGAAAATAATGGATGTGAACGAATCATAATTTCACTGTTTGAGAGAGCGTCGGCGCAGTATTAGCCAAGGCGGAGCTAAATACCTCTTGCCACAGAGGAACGATCCGCGACCAGCCAAACCGAACTTGGACATCCTGTAAGCCTTGTCGTCCTAGCTGTTGAGCTAAATTGCGATCGCTCAGCACTTTTAAGATCGCTGCTGCTAGCGTTTCCGGATCTTTTTGGGGTACTAATAGACCCGTAACTCCAGAACGGATGACATCGCCAATGCCACCAACTGCACTAGCAATTACAGGCTTTTCATGTGCTAAGGCTTCTATCATGACAATCCCTAGTCCTTCGGTATCGCCTTTGCTGTCTACAATGGCAGGCAAAACAAAGATATCGCAGGCAGCATATGCATCTGCTAACTCTGCTTTACTGACAAAACCGAGGAATTCTACCACTTTATCTAAGCCCATATCTTGACACTGAGATTTAATCTCTGTCTCTAGGATTCCCTTACCAATCACTCTTAAGCACACAGGCTGCTGTTTTAAAATCAGCGTCAAAGCTTCCAATAGATATCGCAATCCTTTCCGTTCGTCCAGTCTGCCAACAAAAAGTAATTGAGGAATTGCCCCTTCTGGACGTTGTTTGGGTGGTTTTGCTTCAATCGTCAAACCGTAAGGAATTACAGTAACTGCGCCAGAATAAATTTTCCGTACCAATCCTAATGTGAAAGAAGAATTGGCAGTGACGCTTTTTGCATGAGGCGTAAGCCAGCGCAGAATTGACGAGACAAAGCGGAATTTATTTGCCAGTAAAAGTTCGGCTCCGTGAAAACTGAACACCATTGGAATGCCGAGAATCTTACTAGCAGGGAATGCCATCAATCCGTGTGGAAAAGCCCAGTGAACGTGAAGTAGGGCTGGTTTTTCCTTGCAGCACACCAGAAACAACCCAATCGTACCCAGAAGGATGTAAAGAGCCGCAGCGAGTAAATAAAGCGGCTGTTTTTGCAATTTAGTCGGCGCTCCATCGCGGACGAGATTTTCAAACTGTCTGAAACAATAACGAAAACGATAAACTTTTATGCCATCTAGCATGTAGCTTTTACTACCTTCGTAGGCTGGGGCAAAAACCGAGAATGTCGTTTCCGCAGATTGACAGCGTAAAATTGCTTCTCGCACAAAGGCTCCGTGGTTGCCTTCTGCATTTTGAGGATATACCGAACTGATAACTAATATATGTTTGTTCATTGGAGAATGGGGAGTCGGGAATGAAGGGGAATTGTAGAGACGTTACATGTAACGTCTCTACATAAATTCATGTAACGTCTCTACATAAATTAAGAATTACTCGCTACGCGATCGCGATTAACTTGCATGTCGAAGGCTTCTTTACCCGCACGAAACCCAATATCAACTGCTTTGAACATCGCCGGAATGTATTGCAATGGTAAGAGCAAGCGATTTTCAATATGAAACCACCACCAAGTGCGGGAAAAGTTCATGGCGGATGTCACCAGCCGTCCGCGCCCAAATTTACTCTGACCGGAAAAACGCGGATGCCAAGGAGTAGCAACCTCTGTAATGTTATATCCCCAACCTGCTAAGATTGCCAAAAGGTAGCGATGGGTCACAACATCAAATGGCACTTTGGTGAGAATGTCGCGGCGCACAAGTTTGATCCAATTCATGTCATGAATTTTCAAACCAAAGGACATCCGACAGGCAAGATTAGCAAATTTAGAAGCCATGACTTTGCCATCACCGCGTTGCTGTCGCCATCCGGCAACGCCGTCAACTCCTGGTACGCAAGCTTCTAATAATAAAGGTAAGTCACTCTGAAAATCAGATTCTAGATCGGCTTGTCCCCAGAATATCCATTCTGTATCAACGTGGGCGATCGCAGTTTTCCAAACTCCGGTGACACCGCGCTTTTGAGGATGTCGAATCGTTTTTAAATAAGCATATTGACAGCATAACTGTGTCAGAATTTGAGGAGTGCTGTCTGTGCTGCCGTCATCAATTAAAAGTACTGGCAGAGTAAAGCCTAGATTTTGAAAAGTGCGATCGAGCGTATGGAAAAGTTTTTCCAAATTACCTTCTTCATTCAAGCAAGGAATTACGATTGTGACTGAGTGACTTAAGGCGGGAGGTGCGAATAACATGCGGCAGAGAGAAATGTAAAAGTTTTGTTAAAAAACATCATGGCTGCGTAATGTATTGATTTAGTTCGGTAGAAGTACTTGAATCTTTATGTTTTTTGTTAAAGAATTTGTGAAGAGAAAGACAAGTTAGAGCAAAACTTAAAAAATAGTAAAAATTCTCTAGCGATCGCCATTAAATCTATGCCAATTTGTGTAATTTTACCGAGGTTCGGTTTTATTTTGAAACGCAAGTTGTTGTCAAAAAAATTTACTTTTACATAGAATCCGTAATTCAACATATTGAATTCTTAATTGCAGTGTAAACACATAAGTGTAGTCTGCACGCATCTCAGTAGCGATCGCTACAGATTTTTTGTCAAGCGTGTAAATTGCACGATTCCATAGTCATTTTAGAAAAACGATCGGTAATTGCACTGAATTTTTAGTCCAAATTAAACTCATCTATGCAGAATTCAGTTGCGATCGAAGTATATCTATTGAAAATAAATTCAGTGTTTGTCTTCAGGTAGTTTACAACCATCTCAGACAAGATAAATCTGTAGTTAATTCGACCTCTACCTCAAGACTGAAATTTGACACTACTAAAAAGGAGATTTCGAGAAAATATTATTTTGCTGCGGCTTCTCAGCTCAAATTTTGTCACGGTCTTACTGAGAAAACCACAGCTATGAGTTTTGTCTAACTGTGTAATTCGTCTAACGGTGTGAGACTAACCCGACGGTGGTTAGTTATTGAAGATCTGAACCTTGTGGAAATATGAACACTCAAACCAAACGGCTTTATCGCCAACTGCTCGTAGCTACCTTATTAATGGGTGGCACTTTTAATATGACTGCACCTGTTTTAGCGCAGTCTGTGCCGACTGCACCACTCACGGGTGCGGGAACTGAGATCAAAAACAAAGCGACTGCTACTTATGAAGACCCCAGCAACCCTGGTACGATCAATGCAACTTCTAACGAAGTCACTATCACAGTAGCAGAGGTTGCAGGTATCGCTGTTGTTGGTTCAACACCTGTTGATAGAAACGGTAGTAGTGTCTCTAACGGAGATGTTTTAGACTTCGACTTTACAATTACCAACGTCGGTAACGATACCACTGCTATCTACATTCCAGGCAAGACGATCCTAAATACAGGCGGTCGTATTGTCGGTGGTCAAATTGGCAGCACTGCTGGAGCCAACAGCGTTTATATCGTTAGAATTAACGGCAACACGCTGACAACTCCAGTTGCCGTTCCTGATACTGGCATTCAATCAGATAATGCTGCATTTATCCTAGCTATTCAAGGCGCAGGCTATACTGCTTTTAATGGCTCGATTGATGTTAACCAAGAGATAGTAGTACGAGTTCCTGTCACAGTGACAGAAACCATAGCAACTAATCCAATTAGCGTGCAATTTGGTAACACTGCTGACCCTGGAACGCAAAATCGCCAGAACATCCTATATACAGCGGATGCCACTACTGATGATGATGTTCGTACTGCTGACATATCCGAACCGTCTCCGAGAAATTTAGGTCCTGCAAATGGAGAACGGGAAGCAGCAGCATTCCAATCGATTCCTTTAGGAACGCAGGTCACTACCCGCGCTCTGGCAACTGTACTCAAGACTCGCTCTCTACATACTCCTAATACTTCAGCGCTCGATGACGACCAGATTCGTTACCGTCTAGACTTGCGCGTTGAAGGCTCCTATCCTAATGCCTCTTCCTTTGCTGTAGGTAACTTGGAAGGAACAGCTCTTGCTACTCCCATTACGGGTGCAGGCGCTCCTACCGGAGCTGTGATTTTAGTTTCCGATGTCATTCCTACAAATACAGTTCTGGATGCTGGCTTCTTACCAACAGCACCTTCAGGCTGGACTGTAGTGTATAGTGATGACGATCCTACGGCGGCTAACGCTACAGCCCTCAGTGCTAACTGGAGAACCACTGCACCTACAAATCAGGCTCAAGCAGATTTAGTGAAGCGGATTGGTATTGTCCGTACTGGCTCAATGACAGCTGGATCTTCTACACTTACCGATACAAATGGCTTCCAGTTCCAGGTGAAGACAGCTACGGGCTTCGCTGGTGGTCAAATCCTCAACATTGCTCAAGCCTTCGGTCATACTCAAGGAGATAGCGATCTTAACCGGATTATCTATGATGAATCCGGCGACCAATTCCCCAATAACTTTGAGGGTACGACAACTCCTTACACTGACGGTGCAGGTGGCTTCGATCCTGCCAATGATGATGGTATAGCTCTTGCTACTTACGGTAGTGACCCCAGCAACCAACCTGTAAATAACACACAAAGTAACCAGGGTACGGGTAGTGATGGTGAAGTTAACCTACTTTCCATTGACGCACCTGGTAGCATTTTGACTGGACCTAGAGGAGTTCCAGGGGCAACAGGTCCAGGAAACTCTAACCATACTGACTACGTGAACCAGTCAATTTCGCCGCCAGTGGGTAAAAATCCTGCCGATGCGCTCACAAATGCAGAAACTCTCGATCTTGTTTTCAATAACACGGTAAGAAACCCCAACTCGCTTGGACTCAACAACGTAGTTCTGAAGCCAATTCCCGCTGAACAAGCCGATTATGTATCAGATAGCACGACTGCTAACCAGCAAGACCCCAATACTGGTTATGGTACGAATGCAACCTTACCAAATGGTACGACTGTCAAGATCGAGTATGGTGGGCAATCAGCCACTTATACATGGAATAGCGGTACTAGTGCCTTTGACCTTACTTCTGGTCCAGCAGTCAAACTCACTACGCTCAACGGTCAAGTCAGCCTTGACTACACAGTAACAGTAAATCTTGGCGATGGTGCTGCTCAAAACGCTGCATATCCAGTAGCGATCGTGGCATTTGTCGATGAAGATAATAACAATGAGTTTAGCCGGACTTCAACGACTCCCACGGCTGAAAGTATCTTCAACTTGAAAGTCGATCGAACCTACACGGGTTTCGTGAAGCTGACCAAAGAAGCTCGGATTTTGGATGATGCTGGTAATCCAATTACTGTAGATGCAACTGGTGCTGCGATCGCAGATCCTGATGGATTTACAACGAATCCAGCCAGACCTCAACCCGGCTGGAAGATCGAGTATCGGATTTCTTACGAAAACATCTCGACACCTGCTTCTACTGGTGGTAGCGGTAGCGTTCAATTAAGTGCTAGCAACTTCAAAATCTTTGAAGATGGTACTGGCGATACGACAAACCCCAGAAATGGTACTTGGGCTGCAACTACAGAACACGTACTGACAAGGGCAGTTGGTACACAGGGAACCGTCAGCTTCTACAATACGACGATCGATACGATCAATCCTGGCTCTGGCGTACCTGAAGCTTTGACGAATACTGGTTATGTCAACTTTATCGGTAGTTTAGCTCCGAATGGTACAGCAGGAACACCACAAGGAAACTTCAAGTTCCAGCGACTAGTGAAATAGCTTAGGCGAATAGAATTCGCGACTACACAATCGTAGTCGCGAATTTTAGCCTCAAGTGCTTTGCAATATTCCTACCTCTCTGTTAGATCCGTGCCTTGAATGGGCAAATTAATGGATGGATTTGAATCATCAGGAGACTGTCACAATGAAACATTTGTCAATGTTTGGCGTAGCTGTCGCCGTATTATTATCTGCACCTCTAGGCGATCGCATCGTTAGCGCCCAACAACAGCCAAAAGCAACAGTTCAAAACATTCAATCTCAACGCCCCGTACAGTTAAATCTGATGGCAGAAAAGAAAGTCATGCAGAAAGACGCGCAGGGCAAGCCAAAAGCAACTTGGCAAGCAATGCGGGGAAAAGTTACAGTTTTTCCAGGGGATGTGATTCGCTATACTGTGCGCGGTGCTAACAGTGGCGATCGCCCAGTCAAAAATCTCGTTTTAACTCAACCAATTCCCAAGCAGACGACATATATTTTGAATTCTGTTACTATTAACCATCCTGGGGTTGCGGTCACTTACAGCATCGATAATGGGAAGAGCTTTACAGAAAAACCAATTGTAAAAGTCAAATTAGCTGGCGGTAAAGTTAAAGCCGAGCCAGCACCAGCAGAACTCTACACTCATATTCGCTGGAAATTTGACAAAGCAGTTGATGCTAGCAAGTTGGTTGGTGCAGCTTATCAAGTCAAGGTGAAATAAATTCGGAATTCGGAATTCGGAATTCGGAATTTTTACATGAGCATCGATCCCCCTCAATCCCCCTTAACAAGGGGAACTTGAAAGAGCGATCCCCCTCAATCCCCCTTAACAAGGGGAACTTGAAAGAGCGATTCCCCCTTATAAAGGGCGACTTGGAAAGGCTGAACCCCCCTTTTTAAGGGGGGCAGGGGGGATCTAAAAGCCCTACTAGGTCAAAACAATACTGCTCAAATCTCTTCTTAAATAACAGCGATCGCCATTACACAATTGACCTAAATCAACATCGGCTCGTCCTCCAATTGCGGGCAAATAAAATAATTATCCAAACGCAGATGCAACCTCCGAACCGATTTTTTAATTATTGGTTGCGACCAATAGCAACAGCTCTTTTAGCTGGAGCTGTCTTAGAAACTTTACTAACTGGTCTAATTCAAGCAGGAGTAGCAATTGAAATTACTAATCAAGCAACTTATAGTTATGAGTTTAATAATGATAAATCAGAAATTAAACAATCAATTCAAACGACAACAAATAAAATTTCTGCCTCAGTAGTTACCACGGATTTAATAGATCCTTTAGGAAAAATTACAGGTTGCGCTGGTGAAACTTTGCCTGATTATACAGGATTTAGTATTGGTTTGTACGAGCCAAATTCTCAAGATGCAACAGCAACAGAAATTGCCGAACCTATATCTCTCACTCGTACAGAATCACCAGATATTGCTAACAATAATATTCCCAGAGGATTAGAGCCAAATACAGAAAATAGCAATCCTTTTTTCCTCACCAATGGCAAAGAAGGAACTTATAATTTCCTTCTCGATCCTCAGCGGGGTCAGTTGGATCGCGGTAAAACTTATATTTTATTAATTCATCCCCCCGATAAGTCAATTTATGACGAGCGCCGCATCAAGCTCACAATTGGAGAACGGGACGATAGAGTTGTTGCTTATACTGCTACCTCTTTAGACGGTAAACCAATTAGTGCCACTGACAATCGCACGTCTGTTAACGGAACGATTGACATTGAAAATGCCGAACGAATCGGATTAGTCTTAGCCGTTTTAGATTTAAATACAAGCGTTTGTCAAGCTCAAGAAGTACAAGTTGTCAAAACAGGCGATCGCGCTACAGCCGAGCCTGGAGATACAGTTATCTATCGTCTCTCAGTCAAAAATCTTAGCAGCAGCCTCCTGAAAAATATTGTCGTTACCGATACTTTACCCGTAGGTTTTACTTTTATACCTAAATCCGTGCGGGCAGAGTTGGGCAAAACTCCAGTTGCGATCGCCTCTAGTCACGATGGTAGAACGATCTCTTTACGTGCAGAGGGAATAGAACTACCAAGTAACGCTACCAACGAGCAAGTTCTGAATATAGCTTATGCCGCAGTCCTCACGGCTGACGCAGTTCGTGGCAAGGGTGAAAACTTGGCGAACGTGACCGGACAGCGCATTGACAACAACCAAACAGTCAAAGATGGTCCCGCCGTTCACAGATTACGGATTAATCCAGGCATTTTGTCAGATTGCGGCACGCTGATCGGACGAGTATTCGTAGATAAAAACTTTGATGGCGAACAGCAACCAGGAGAACCAGGAGTTCCCAATGCTGTGATTTTCATGGATGACGGCAACCGCATTACTACCGATCTTCAAGGACTATTTTCTGTTGCCAATGTCATTTCTGGTTATCGCACGGGAGTTTTAGATTTCAGTAGCGTACCTGGCTACACCTTGGCTCCCAACCGCCGTTTTATCGAACGCAACAGTCAATCTCGTTTAGTGCATTTAGAACCTGGTGGAATGGCGCGGATGAATTTTGCCGTAACTCCAATCGCGAAGGAGGCAAAGCCTAAATGAAGTGGAGAACGCGATTTTTCAATGCCTTCCTAGTAGTCACTACAGTGAATGCGATCGGTTTGTTGATTCTGCCTAAAACTGCTAGAACAGAACCACTACAAACTCAAACAGAATTTGGTACTTACGTAGCAGCATTACCAATCGAATTGAGACAAGTACAGCCATCAGTGACAGAAAAGCGCTGGCACGATTATATTGTGGCATTACTTGCCCAACCTGAGACATCTGTACCTGTTGAGAATACGCAGGAATTTGGCACTTACGTAGCAGCATTACCGATTGAAGCCGTTGCAGCACCACCTTCAGAAACAGACCAACAGTTGCAACAATTGCTAGTAGCGTTCCTCGCTGCACCAGGGACAACAACAGTAGCTACGCCAGATTTCGGGAACGACACAGTTGCACTACCGATCGCCTTAAATGGAGAACAGCCAGTTACAGATTTTCCTGAAGCTGAAGTTGCATTACTTTCTTTGCCAGCAGCGTCAGATGTCATCGAAAATACTAACACTTCACCTCAGAACGTACCACCAGAAGCGATCGAACAAACTACAAATATCCCATCCCAGAGCGTACCGCAATCTGAGGCAGAGCAAAAGTATGCTAACTATTTGGTTGCTTTACGGGAACAAAACCAGTCACCAAACTCGGAAAATACCGATTCCCAGACAACTTCCACTCCAAGTTCAAACGACCTAAAATTTCTTTCGCCGCGATCGAACCAAGTCTTGGATGTGCCAGCGACTACAGTAACCGTGCAGTCTCCCGCAAATATTCCCGTTGAACTGTCAGTAAATGGCGAACTAGTCGATACATCTTTAATTGGTGGTACAGAAACAAATAACACGGCGAATTTCGTAACGCAGACATGGTATGGAGTGCCACTCCACCAGGGAGAGAATACCCTCACACTTAAAATTAAGACTGGCGATCGCGCTGGAGAATCAACGACAGTTAAAGTCTACGTGCGCGGTAATACCAAGCAAATCACCGTCCAAACTCAAGAATCGCGAATTCCCGCCGATGGACGTTCGACAGCCAAGATCGAAGGGCAGTTACTCGATGACAAAGGCAATCGCACCAATGAAGATGCGATCGTCACTCTTGATGCTAGTGCTGGGGAGTTTATTGGTAAGGATGCTAAGCCCGATATTTTAGGGTTTCAAGTTCTGGCACGCAAAGGACAATACACGGCTGAGCTGCGATCGGGACTACAAGCGCAAACAGTCAGAATTCGCGCTGAAGCTTTTCAGCTAGAAGCATATACCCAATTTCAATTTGAAACGAATCTACGCTCTAGTTTAGTCACGGGTGTTGTTGACTTGCGTTTAGGTGCTAGAGGGACTGATTTTTACAAGAGTTTTCGCGACTTTTTACCCCCCGACGAAGACAACCGTACCGAACTGAGTTTTCATACAGCAGTTTTTGCTACAGGTAAAATTGGCGAATGGTTGTTTACGGGTGCGTATAACAGCGATCGCACCCTGAATCAAAAATGTGACGGCACTTCGGGTTTGTTTCGAGATTACCAAGTCTGCGATCGCAACTATCCCGTTTACGGCGATAGTTCTAAAGTCGAAGCTGTCACCCCTTCTCAAGATAGTTTATATCTGCGCTTTGAGCGATCGGCATCCATTCTTGGAGCTGAGCCTGACTATGTAATGTGGGGAGATTACGATACCAAAGAGTTTGCTCGCTCCTCACAAGAATATACTGCGACTTCTCGCAACCTCCACGGATTCAAAGCAAATTACAATCTAGGAGATTTTCAACTCTCAGTATTCTACGGCGATAATGTTGAAGGGTTTCAGCGCGACACCATCCCGCCTGATGGTACGAGCGGTTATTATTTCCTCTCGCGACGCTTGCTTATACCTGGAAGTGAAAACATCTCGATTGAAGTCGAAGAACTCAATCGCCCAGGTACGGTATTGTCACGTCAACAACTGGTTCGAGGAACAGACTACGATATCGACTACGATCGCGGTACGTTGTTATTTCGCGAACCAATTTTTCGCACGGCTGTAGATGAAAATGGACAAGTTTTGGTGCGGCGAATTGTTGCCACCTATCAGTATGAGAGCCAAGAAAAGGACAATCGCATCTACGGTGGTAGAGTCCAGTACAACATCTCGCGAGAACTTGAAAATGAAAGTTGGCTCGGTGCAACTTATTTAAAAGAGGAGCGCGGCATTCGCGACTTTGAACTTTACGGTGCGGACGCGCAAATTGCGATAAGTGACAAGATACATTTGATTGCCGAATACGCTCACTCTCAAAATGATTCAGAAATGATGGGAGAAGTCAGCGGTTCGGCTTATCGGTTAGAGGCTGAGGGAGAGATCGCCAAAGGGATTCAAGGTCGAGCTTATTGGCGTTCCACAGATACAGGTTTTAGTAACAACGCGACAACTAGCTTTGTTCCAGGTCAAACTCGTTATGGAGCGCAGGTTACAGGACAGGTTGCTGCAAAAACTAATGTTCGGTTGCAGTACGACCATGAAGACAATCGCGGCATCGCACCTCAACCATTAGATAATTTTACCGATCTATTTTCACCCCGTTTGGAAGCGATTCCAGGCAGTAAGGTTGACAACTCGCTGACAACGATTACAGCCGGAGTACAGCAGCAGATTGGTAAAGCCGATCTCACATTAGATTGGGTACATCGGCATCGAGAAGACCGGATCGAGCCAAATGCGTTGAGCGGCACTTCAGACCAATTGCGATCGCGTCTCAAGTTACCTTTAACTGAAACTCTCACCTTTTTAGCCCAAAACGAATTGACCATTTCTGACGAAGAGGATGCTGTTTATCCAGACCGCACGATTGTAGGATTAGATTGGAAAGTTGCACAAGATTTGAGCATCCGCCTCGCCCAACAGTTTTACACTGGCAGTCAGAATGATGGTAACTCGATTACCAGTCTCGATTTTATCGGCGAACGCAAATTCGGTACGGATACCACTCTCAACGGGCGTTACTCCATTTTAAATGGGGGTGACGGGATGACAACACAGGGTGCGATCGGCATCAAACAAGGTCTGACCATTGCCCCTGGGTTAAAGCTGGACTTGGGATACGAGCATGTATTTGGTAGTTTCTTCAATCGGACTGGAGCAGGTAAGCAGTTCGTGCAACCTTTTACAGCGGGACAAAGTGCCTCTTCAATTGGCGTTGACTCCGGCGATAACTACCATATTGGCTTAGCATACACGCCTAGCGACGATTTCAAAGCTAGCGCTCGTTACGAACATCGGAATTCTTCTGGTGGTTCTAATACAGTTATTTCTGCAAATGTAACCGGAAAAATTTCTCCCGCGCTAACGGGTTTGGTTAACTATCAACAGGCGAATGCTTCTAACCAAAGACTCTCAGGGTTGGGAGATACGGCTCACTTAAAAGTGGGTTTAGCATATCGCGACCCGAATAACGATAAATTTAATGCTTTGTTACGTTATGAATATCGCAAGAATCCTTCTACAATTCCCGATACGATTTTACTCGGCAGCGGTACGGGTTCCAAAGACCATACTTTTGCTCTAGAAACGATTTATGCTCCTAACTGGCGATGGGAACTTTACGGCAAGTATGCAATTCGCCACAGTACCTCTTACTTAGCAGCAGATTTAGTCAATTCCAGTACGATTAATTTGGGACAATTACGAGCGACTTATCGCTTGAACGACAAAATCGATTTGGTTGGTGAAGCTCGCTGGATTAATCAACCTTCAGAAGATCGCAGCGAGACGGGTTTTGTTGCTGAAGCAGGCTACTACCTGACACCAAATCTGCGGTTATCGGCAGGATATGCTTTTGGTCAGGTGAATGATGACGATTTTAGCGGTTCTCGGTCTGCTGGCGGGGCTTATTTTGGTTTAACTGTGAAATTGAACGAATTGTTTGATGGTTTTGGGTTGCAAAAACCCGTTCCTGCACCACGGCAAAAATCTAAAGTTCAACCTGTAGCAGCAGGCTCATCGCAGTCTTCAAAGCTATCTACTGGATTGAAGCAGAAACCAAAAGCGAAAACAGAGATGCAGGCAGTTCCCACCGAAAAAGCCCAGCAGCTCGATAATGCGCCGACAAAGCAATGAAGCATAAGAACAGCGCCATGAGAAAGGTAAGTTTTCTGCATTTTAGGTACTTGCATAGGGGTAACAGTCGCCGCGACCCACGCCCACAGGACTACAGGAACGGCTGTTCTAGTCAGTCTTCCACTCAATGGTGGCAGCGAGGAGCCTTTATTGGTAGTCTTGCCCTTTTTCTAGGTATTTCGGGTGGGTTGAGTCCAGCCGCCCATGCGGAAGGAAGTAAGGAATTAACTAGTAACGGAGGCAACCGTGCTTTCTTGCTATATCACTCAGGAACCGCAAGAGATACGATTGGCAGCATTGCCCTCAGAACTAAGATCAAAGTCTATGTCAATGCAGGGGAAACGATTAATTTAGGTTCTAGTGCTAATGGTATTGGCTCAGGGCGAATTAACTATCGCTCTCCCACGGGTGCTGCTGGTAGTTGTCTTACCAGTGTTGGCAGGATTCTCAACCGTACCCAGGAGGTAGCTGGTCCGGCTCCAAATACTAACGGGTACACTCCCTGTATTATTACGACTGCTCAGACTACGACTGCTGGAAGCGGGATCTGGGAAATTGATTTTGTCAGCCCTAATCCTGCTGTTGACAATAACCCAACAGCTATAGCTGCTGGTGGTAATTGGACTCAGGCTAATAATGTGGGTTGGGTAGCCGCCTGGGATGTGACTGTGCGAGATAGTACTAATACAGGTTCAGCCTTTTCGGGTCGCGTCTATTCAAACAGTCTGGCACTAAGAATGCCGAACACTGGTAATGATTTTGCCCCCCTACTTTACGTCCAGACTGCCGATGGTTATCGCTACCAACTCAATCCAAGGCGCTTAAGTCCCTTCACGTTCGTCTTTTTTGCCAACAACAACGGGTTTAAGTCTTCTACCACTAATGCGCCGCTTTTTCGATCTGTACTGTTCCCTGGCGGTACTGGGTTAGAATCTGGCGTTACCGTTCATGACCCGAATACGGCAGACAGTGGGATCAACGTCACTCACAAAATTTTCTTCAACACACCTAGTAGCGATCTGCCCTTTTCTGCACCAAGTGCCAGTGGTAGTACATGGCTGCTGACAAGTCCAGTTGCTCCCCAACCCAGCAACTTTACCTTTCAAGGTGTTGAAGGTACTGCTGGCACAGCTGGCACATCACCTCTAACTGGTAATTTTAGCTTTACTAGTAACGTAACAGGACGTTTTTTAATTACTCTTGACCTGAACCAGAACGGTATATACGGAGATGGAAATGACAAAGTACTATCTGGGTTTGCCACGCCCGGAACAAACACTCTTCCTTGGGATGGGAGAGATGGTGCGGGAGCTACTGTACCCGCTAGTAGCGTTGCTTACGGTGGTCAAATTGTGCTGTATGCAGGTGAAATACATCTCCCACTTTTAGATGCTGAGAGCAACCCTAGTGGAATCACAATTCAACGACTCAATGACCCTGTACCACCTACAGTTCCGAATCCCAATCCTTACACAATCTACTTCGATGACACAACAGTTGGTGGCTCTAGTGCTTTGAATGGAGTAGATAGTAGTACTGGCGTACACGGTTGGAACAATCCATTTGGTGATAACAAAGGGATAGATACCTGGGCTTACTATCCCTCTGGTATCGCTCAACTCAATGGCGGTGTGGTACTCAGACAAGCTGACTTGGAAGTCGTGAGTAAGACTCACAGTCCAGCAAGCTTGAGTGTAGGTAGCACTGTCACCTATACAGTCGTGGTGAGGAATAATGGTCCGACTGATGTTACCAACGCAGCGTTTACCGATACTGTTCCGGCAGCGATTACTGGAGTGAACTGGAGTTGTACTGTGTCGCCTGTTGCTACTGGCAACTCTTGTGGCGCAGCTAGCGGTTCGGGTAATAATATCAGTACAACCGTAAACCTCAAAAGCGGTGCTACGGCAACTTATGTCATCACTGGTACGGTTTCTAGTGCTGGTACTATAACGAATACAGCTAAGATTGTCCGCACTGATGATGTAACTGACCCAGACGACCTTAACAGAACTGGTGCAGGCAACAATAGCAAGACTGATACCACGACAGTTAGCTTACCTACAGTTAACCTCTCTGGTACGGTGTTTGAAGATGTTAACTATGGTGGTGGTGCAGGGCGCGACTATACAACTGCTAACAATTCAGCCGCAGCCTCTGGCTTCCCAACAGGCGTGATTCGCCGCCCAGGTGTACGGGTAGAGTTATATAACTCGGCAGGCAATTTCTTGACTTCCACTCTCACTGATACTAACGGCGCTTACAGCTTCACCAATCAGCCAGGAAATACAAGTTACACGGTGCGCGTGGTTAACGGTACTGTAACTTCTGCCCGTCCCAGTTCGGGAGGTACGCTCATTCCAGTACAGACTTATCGTACTGATGCCACGACAGGGACTGTAACTGCGGTTGCAGATCGGGTGGGGGGAGAAAACCCGACATTAGTTGATGCGGGCAATGGTAGTACCACGTTAGCCGCACTCACTACCGCTACAACCGCTGCTCAATCGATCGCCCAAATTAATGCTGGTGCTGGTAATATCACGGGTATAGACTTCGGCTTTAACTTTGACACCATAGTCAGTACGAGAGATTCCGGTCAGGGCAGCTTGCGCCAGTTCATTATTAACAGTAATACTCTCAACAATACGAGTCTGGCTCAAGTTGGAGTGCTTTCCGGTAGGGAGGAGAGCATCTTCATGATTTCAGATGGTGCAGCTCATCCCGGTTTACGGGCGGGGTTACCTAACCAATTTAGCGGTGGTGTCGCCACAATTACTTTAGCAACTGCTCTACCCGCGATCGCCAATGCAACTGGCAGTACTAACGCTAACCGTACTAGTATTGATGGCAGAACCCAAACTGCCTTAACTGGAGACACTAACGCACCAATATTTAACAACACGACTGGATCGGAAATTATCCTCAACGTCGCCGCCGGTCCTGGGCTGGAAGTGCAAGCTAGCTTTACTTTTATTAAAAATATCGGTATTACTGGTGCTAACGGTGTAGGTACGGCAGGTGTGGGAGTCTATTTCAATGGTGCGGGGGCAGCGAACTCGCGGCTAGAAGATGCTACTATTTTTAGCAATGATAACTCAGGCGTAAAGTTTCAAAGTGCAACTAGCGCTTACGTTAATTCCAATATCATCCGTAATAATGGCGTGACCGATCCTCTTGCTGATGGGGTCGAACTGATTGGCTCTAGTAGCAATAACGTGACTGAGAATATCATCATCAACAACCCAGGTTACGGGATCGATCTACATACGACTACCAACAACAGCAACAACCTGAGTAGTAACCAGATTATCAACAATGGCACGCCTGACGACGCTCAGGATGCGGGAATTGGTATCCGCTTAGGAAACAACAACCTAATCGGTCAAAATACGATCGCTAACAATCTCGGTGATGGTATTGTCGTTGCTTCGGGAACGGGCAACACAATGACTGAAAACTCGATCTATAGCAACGGTGGACTTGGCATCGATTTGGGTGGTGGTAGCGAAGGTAATGGGGTGACGCTTAATGACAGTGGCGATCTCGATACGGGTGCAAATGGTCTATTTAACTTTCCGATTTTAGAGAGCGCTCAGCTTTCAGGTGGTAACCTAGTCGTTAAAGGCTTTGCTCGCCCTGGCTCGAAAATAGAATTTTTTGTCAAACAACCCGACCCCTCAGGTTTTGGTGAAGGACAAGAATATCTCGTGACGTTGGTTGAAGATTCGGCAGACGATGCCGATGCGACAACTGGCACTTATACTAGTCCGTTCAATGGTCTCAACCAAGGTACTGACACCACAAACCGATTTGAATTTTCGATCCCGTTAGGCAGTCTGCCCAATACAGTCACAACCGCTGACACGCTCACTGCTACTGCTACCTGTCTCAACAGCGAAAACTGCACTAGCGCCCCAAATGGCAGTACTTCAGAATTCAGCGGTAATATTACCATTACTGGCAGCCCTCATCTATCACTCGTCAAGCGCATTACTGCCATTAATGGCGTTCCTTTTTCTGGGTTTGATGGTACTGCTACTGACCCGAATAATAATGGCGATCTCGATGAAGATGTGAACTGGGGTTTACCGCTGGATGACTCCTTGAGAGGACAGATCGATGGCGGTTTTGTCCAACCGGGGGAAGAAGTCGAATACACGATTTACTATCTCTCTACTGGTGCGACTACAGCTCAAAATGTGTTGTTTTGCGATCGCGTTCCCGCAAATATGAGTTTTCTTGCTACTGGGTTCGATAGCTATCCCGTGCAAGCATCTGGAGGTTTACAAGGAGTAGCACGGGGAATTCTCTGGCAATATAACGGGACGACTGAATCGTTAACAAATGTCAGCGATGGAGATACGGCAGTGTATTTTCCCCCAGGAGTTGAGCCGAGTAGTGTTTACCCTAATGTTAATTGTCAGGGTAGCAATACCACGGGGGCGATCGTGGTTAATTTAGGCAATTTAATCAATGCGACTGCGCCTGGAATTCCTGCAAATGCCTATGGATTTGTGCGGTTTAAAGCTAAGCTCAACTAACCCGATCTTTACCTAGTCGTGTAGTAGAGCTTCCCTGCTCCCTACTCCCTGCTCCCTGCTCCCTGCTCCCTACTCCCTACTGTAGTTTTCCCTCAATAGCTAATTGCCTGTTAAATCTGGGAAGACTAAATACAGATTCCATAAGCCGATCCCCAGATATGAGTTACTGCTTGAATCCAGACTGCCAGAATCCCCAAAACTTAGATGGGAGAAAGTATTGTCTCGTCTGTGGCTCCAAGTTGCTACTCAAAGACCAATATCAAGCAATTAAACCAATCGGCAATGGTGGTTTTGGACGCACCTTTTTGGCAGAAGATGCCAATCGTCTCAATGCCCTTTGCGTGATCAAGCAGTTTTTTCCTCTGCCCCACATTCAAGGCAATATTGAGGCAATGGCAAAGGCTACTTTATTGTTCAAGCAAGAAGCCAGACAGTTATTAGAACTAGGAGAAAAACATCCCCAAATTCCAACTTTATTCGGTTATTTTGAACAAGAACAACGCTTGTACTTGGTACAACAGCATATTGACGGGCAAGATTTAGAAAAAGAATTAGAACAGCAAGGATCGTTTAACGAAGAACAAATTCGGGCGCTGATGCATAGTTTACTGCCCGTACTGCAATTCATTCACCATTGCGATGTGATTCATCGGGATATCAAACCGACTAATATTCTACGTCAAAAAGTTGATAACAAATTCGTCTTAATCGATTTTGGCGTAGCAAAACAACTTGCTGGGACGAGTATCTCTGCTGCTAGTACCAAACCAGGA
>NZ_PYCI01000218.1:0-6685 GCF_003015105.1 Chroococcidiopsis sp. CCALA 051
ATCCCTACTCGTGCGCTCCTCAAAAAATGAGACAATAACAAGGGCAGCGCTCAATGTCAAACATGGCAACCAAACCGAAAATTATTGTCCTCGATGACGATCCTACAGGCTCTCAAACCGTCCACAGTTGCTTGTTGCTAACGCGGTGGGATGTCGATACTTTGCGGCTGGGGTTGCAAGATGACGCACCAATTTTCTTCGTGCTGACAAATACGCGATCGCTACCTCCCGATAAAGCTGCAACTGTGACTAGGGAAGTCTGTCACAATTTAAAACTTGCTTTGGCAGCGGAAGAAATTACAGATTTCCTCATCGTCAGTCGTTCTGATTCTACATTACGGGGACATTACCCGATTGAAACTGACGCGATCGCTGAAGAACTGGGACCTTTTGACGCACATTTTCTAGTTCCAGCTTTTTTTGAAGGCGGACGAGTCACCCGCGATAGCGTGCATTACTTAATTGTGGATGGCGTTCCCACTCCAGTTCATGAAACCGAATTTGCGCGCGATTCTGTCTTTGGTTATACATACAGTTATTTACCCGACTATGTGGAAGAAAAAACCAAAGGACGGATTCCCGCACTTTCAGTAGAAAGGTTTTTACTCTCAGAGATTCGCAGTGGTACAGATATTACGAATAATTTCTCCACTTTAGAAAGATTAATGCAGCTTCAGGGGAATCGATGCGTTGTCGTTGATGCAGAGACGCAAGACGATCTCAATCGCTTTGCTACCAACGTCCGTAACGCCGCTAGCCAGGGAAAGCGCTTTTTGTTTCGCAGTGCAGCTAGCTTATTGACGGCTTTAGCAGCTCTACCAACTCAACCGATTCCGGCTGAAGCGATGTCTCGATACGTACGGGGTGGAAAGCCAGGTGCAGTTATTGTAGGTTCTCACGTCAAGAAGACGACTCAACAGTTAGAACGATTGCTGCAAGAAACCGATATTGTCGGTATTGAAGTTGATGTAGCTCATTTGTTAGAAGATTCTGCAACTCAAAAGCAGCAATTACGCGATCGCACTTTAGAAAAGATTAACTCCGTTCACAACTCTGGAAAAACTCCAGTTGTTTATACTAGCCGTAAAGAATTAGTCTTTCCAGATATGCAAACTCGCCTGCAATTTGGCGCGGATGTTTCAGCTCTGTTGATGGATATAGTCAAAGGTTTACCGTCAGACATTGGGTTTTTAATTAGCAAGGGTGGAATCACTTCCAACGATGTTTTAAGTGACGGACTCGCCCTGACTTCTGCGCGATTATTGGGGCAAATTTTAGCTGGTTGCTCGATGGTACGCACACCAGTCGATCATCCACAATTTCCTAATCTACCTGTAGTTTTATTTCCTGGGAATGTTGGCAATACCGATGCGTTAGCCACAATTTATCGCCGTCTGGTAACGGTAACTTAAAAGAACGAAGCATTACATCTCAGCGCCAGATTTAGCGACAGTGAAGCGAATTATTCTTTCTCTAGCAGCATTAACTTTTATCGCAGCTGCAATAGCCCTATTGAACGGCTCGATTCTACCCAGAAAGCCTGACGAGGTATCGCGATGTCCGCGCGAAGCCTTGACGAGATCTGATACTAAGAGCGATCGCATACATCCCGAAAAAGTCGTCGTCAGACCCTGGAAAGGTCGGCATCAAGTCTATGCTATTTTTGTACTCCCTGATGACTATGAGATAGACAATGCTGTTGTCGTCAGCATTGAGGGAGAGATGACTTACTGTGCTAGTAAACCCGCCAGAGTTAAGGTAGATGAATTTCAAGGAGTCTATGCCAAACCTGGAGAAGATATATTTGTCGCACGCTTCAGAACTCGAACCGCTAGCTGGCTGATTGCCCAAGGTAAAGTAGAAGCACTAAAACAACCGCACAATTGGAGCTTGAGGAAATAAAAATCGCCTGTTCCCTGCTCCCTACTCCCTGCTATACAAATAAAAAGCACCCCTCAACTCTGAAAGGCGCTCTTTACATTTATGGAGAGACACGCGCGATCGCATCTCGGCTATTAGCTATTGAATTAACCGTTGATAACAGGAGCGGTTAAAGCAACTGGAGTAGCTTCACCACTAGCCAAGTCGAGTGGGAAGTTGTGAGCGTTACGCTCGTGCATCACTTCCATACCCAGGTTAGCGCGGTTGAGTACGTCAGCCCAGGTGTTAACTACGCGACCTTGGGAATCAAGCACAGATTGGTTGAAGTTGAAGCCGTTGAGGTTGAACGCCATGGTGCTGATCCCTAATGCAGTGAACCAGATACCGACGACGGGCCAAGCACCTAAGAAGAAGTGTAAGGAACGGCTGTTATTGAAGGAAGCATATTGGAAGATCAGACGACCGAAGTAGCCGTGTGCGGCAACGATGTTGTAGGTTTCTCCTTCTTGACCGAATTTGTAACCGTAGTTTTGAGATTCGGTTTCGGTAGTTTCGCGTACCAGAGAAGAGGTCACGAGAGAACCGTGCATTGCACAGAATAGAGAACCACCAAATACAGCTGCTACACCTAACTGGTGGAAGGGGTGCATCAGGATGTTGTGTTCGGCTTGGAACACCAACATGAAGTTGAAAGTTCCAGAGATCCCCAGAGGCATTCCATCAGAGAAGGAGCCTTGTCCGAGTGGGTAGATTAAGAAAACTGCGGTAGCAGAAGCTAAAGGAGCGCTGTAAGCGACGCAGATCCAAGGGCGCATACCCAGGCGGTAGGACAACTCCCACTGACGACCCATGTAGCAGAAACAACCGATCAAGAAGTGGAAGATTACCAGTTGGTAAGGACCACCGTTGTATAGCCACTCATCTAAAGAAGCAGCTTCCCAGATCGGATAGAAGTGTAAACCGATCGCGTTAGAAGAAGGCACAACTGCACCAGAGATGATGTTGTTGCCGTAAATTAATGAACCTGCAACGGGTTCGCGGATGCCATCAATGTCTACTGGAGGAGCAGCAACGAAAGCAATGATGAAGCAGATGGTAGCGGATAGCAACGTAGGAATCATCAATACACCGAACCAACCTACATAAATGCGGTTTTCAGTGCTGGTGATCCAGTTGCAGAACCGATCCCACAGGCTGGAGCTGCGCTCGCGCTGTAATGTGGTTGTCATAGTTCTATAATTGCTGGTTTGAACTGTTAATGAACTGATAATTAAATTTTAGGCAGTATGTTTACCACCTGTATTGAAGATTAACGTTAGGAATTGATTTTTGTAAAGGTTTTTTAGTTTAATTTTTGTTTTTTCGGCAATGAAAGAGCGAGAATGGCAAATTACAGTAATAGCTACAATTTTTGTAAATTTATATTTAATCGACTGAAGAATTTTTAACTCTTCTTTACATCAAGTTCTCCGGATTAATTGTATCTAAATGTAAAAATGAGTATAAATAATTTAATCAAGAAATGTTAATTACAAATTGGTAGTTGGTTATTAGTTGTTGGCTGACTGATAACTGCTCCCTACTGCCTACTCCCTACTCCCTGCTCGTCCCTGCTCCCTGCTCGTCCCTGCTCGTCCCTGCTCCCTGATTATGACTGGTACTGTCACCTATAGCCCTGCTTATACCTTAGTTCCAACTTACGAATGCTTTAATCGCTGTAGTTACTGCAACTTTCGTATCGCTCCCGGTCAAAGTCCTTGGATGACACTAGAATCAGCAGCAAAGATGCTGAGGGGACTGCAACAGCAAGGCGTATGCGAGATCTTAATTTTAAGCGGTGAAGTGCATCCGCGATCGCCCCGTCGAAATGCTTGGTTTGAAAGAATTTACCAGTTGTGCGAACTTGCTTTGAAGCTGAGTTTTTTACCCCATACCAATGCTGGACCATTAAGTTTTGCGGAAATGGAACGCCTCAAAAGCGTGAATGTTTCGATGGGATTGATGTTGGAACAATTGACACCAGAATTGTTAAAAACGGTACATCAACATGCACCTAGTAAAATGCCCCAATTAAGATTGCAACAGTTAGAATGGGCGGGAAAATTACAGATTCCGTTTACGACTGGGTTATTACTAGGAATAGGAGAAACCGAAACAGATTGGTGGGATACATTAGAGGCGATCGCATCATTACACCAACGTTGGGGACACATTCAAGAAGTCATTTTGCAGCCTCACAGTCCTGGGAGTCAGCAAAGCTTCGACGCACCAGCTTTTAACCCGCATCAACTGCCAGAAGTTATTACTCAAGCCAGAGAAATTTTACCTTCAGATATTACGATTCAAATTCCCCCGAATTTAGTACTAGATCCGCAATGGTTATTAGCCTGTATAGAAGCTGGTGCTAGAGATTTAGGCGGAATTAGTCCTAAAGATGAAGTTAACCCCGATTATCCTCATCTTTCTGCACCAAAATTAATCAAAATTCTAGAACCCGCCGGATGGCAACTCGTACCGCGACTACCTGTATATTCTCAATATGACAACTGGCTGACACCACAGTTGCAAATGGCTGTGAAACAATGGCGAACAGAATTTTCCCAGAATTTAGCCTTAAAATTGCTCTGAACGAAGTAAGTCAAAAGTGAAAAGTCAAAAGTCAAAAAGGAAAAATGTAGTTCTAGTAAGGCTTTTTGCTTCTGCCTGTATGCGAATTAATTGTGAAACAACCTATAAATTTTGAGTTTATGGTACAGAAGTCCTTAATTGACAACCTTTACAACGCTTTTCACCCGTTTCAACCATTAGCCGCAGGCGACCTGACTTATGTTGATTGTCGGGAAGTGCGAGGGGATGGAGATATTCTCGTAGATTTGGGTATCCGGCTTCAGCGTTCTGACCAGAAAACCTGTCAGCTTTATTCTGGTCATCGGGGTGCTGGGAAATCTACAGAGTTGCTGAGGTTGAAGCAAGATTTAGAGCAGCAGAATTTTTACGTTGTCTATTTTGCCGCCGATGAGGAAGATATTGAAGCAAAGGACGCTCAGTATACTGATATTCTCCTCGCCTGTACCCGCCATATTTTAGAAGATCTGAAAAATAGTGCCGATCCTAATCCACTGTTGAACTGGTTGAAAAGCCGCTGGCAAGAATTAAGGGATTTAGCACTGACTGACGTATCGCTTGAGAAGATGAGTGTTGAGGGACAAATTTCTCAATTTGCCAAGCTAACTGCAAATTTAAGAGCGGAACCAACACTGCGCCACAAAATTCGGGAGAAAGTCAATCCTCAGACTGATACCTTAATTAAGGTTTTGAATCAGTTTCTATCAGAAGCGAAAAAGCACCTACCGAATGGTTGTACTCAGCTAGCCGTGATAGTGGATAATTTAGACCGGACTGCACCAATTATCTAAGAAAACGGAGAAACCAACCATGAAGAAATTTTTATCAACCGTAGCGAACAACTAACAGATTTAGATTGCCACTTAATTTATACTGTCCCCATATCACTAGTTTACTCCCGCCGCAGTAGCGACTTGAGAGAAATTTATAGCGATACTCAAGTTTTGCCTATGGTTATGGTGCGAACTGACGCTGGAGAAATCTACAATCCAGGACTAGAGAAAATCAAAGAAGTGATTTGTAGGCGAGTTGAGCAGTTTGCACCAAATTTATCTTTGGAAACGGAAATTTTTGATAGTTCAGAAACTTTAAACCAACTCTGTCTGATGAGTGGAGGTCATGTAAGGAATTTGCTATTGTTAACTCAAGACGCGATCGGACGCACGCAAGAGTTACCAATTTCTGTGCAAGCAGTACGACGAGCAGTTACTCAAGCACGAGATACCTACCGTCGAACAGTGGAACAGGAACAATGGGATTTGTTGGCTGAAGTTTTTCGTTCTAAACGTGTAGTCAACGATGATAAGTACAGAAGTTTGTTGTTTAATCGCTGTCTTCTAGAATATCGTTATGTGGATGATGAGGGCGAGATTAGGCGCTGGTGCGATGTTCGTCCGTTGATTAAAGGAATTGAAGAATTTAAAGAAGCTGTGGCGCAGAATCAGCCATGACATTAGAATCAGTTAATTGGGACGAAGATTTATCCTCCGATCCAGAGGAAGAATATCAAGCCTTAGTACGCACTTTGAGGCGCAAAAACGGCTTTGGTTTGTTCTTTGTCCGGTGTTCGCCTGCTGAAGGCGATCGCTTGTTTGCAAGAGTTAAAACAGATCTTTTCCAGAAAAAAGTGGAATTTTTGCAATTTGAAAAACCAATTGATAATTTATATGAAATCGTTGCTAATTTACCAAATAGAGAGCAAATAAATATCTTATTTATTCAAGGTTTAGAATATTCATTTTATGCATATGAAAATTTAAACTTTAGTGAAAATAGCGATCGCTATAACTATAACTGGAAAGGCGTACCGCAAATTTTAAATCACTTAAACCAGCAACGAGAGAGATTTAGAGACGACTTTAATAATATCTGTTTTGTTTTTCTCTTACGTTCATTTTCCATAAAATATTTTATTCGCCGCGCTCCAGATTTTTTCGATTGGCGCTCTGGAATATTTGAATTTTCCACAGTTCGACGAACCGTAGAACAAGAATTATCGCGTATTCTATCAGAAGGTGATTATCAGAAGTATCTTGACCTAACTCCAGAAGAACGAATCCAAAAAATAATCACGATTCAAGAGTTGCTTGAAGAAGATTTTCAGAGACTGTCTCTAAAGGATCATGAAGTTGTAGTATGAGATTGTGCTAATCGTTTTAGCATCAATCGAATCATGACT
>NZ_PYCI01000069.1:0-32605 GCF_003015105.1 Chroococcidiopsis sp. CCALA 051
CATGCTCGCGTGTTGGCAAATTTTGGCGAAATTGTGAAGAACTAAAACATTAGGCGATCGCTCGATTAAGTTAGTAGCGATCGCAAATTTACAAGATTTTACTAGGCTTTGTACGGATGCAGAGCCTAAATTCTTTTATTTTAATAAATTCCAAGATTGTATTCTTACAATTTTAAAATTTCAAGATAGCTATAACTATATTTCCAGTGAGATTGCTCAATAATATGCTCTGCATCCCTCGATTTAACAGTATTTTCACTAGTAGTATTTTTACGATAAAAGTTATATAAAACAAGGCTATCGGGGAAATCTCGGCTAGTAGGTAGATCAGTAAAATTCCTCTTGAATCCACATCTGAGTAAGCCTACTTTAGTTGTAGATTGGTCATGTAAAGCTCTTGTAAAGCATTCTGCTTTTTTCAGAAACTTTATTACCAAGTCCAAGTGTAATGACTTAAATTCTTTCCATTTCACTACACTGCTCTATTGCATAACCATACTGAAATAGTTCTTTCTTTAACTACTGGAAAAGCTATTTGCATAAAGCGCTGCTTCACTTTCCTTAGCCAGCTAACCCTTCCCTCTAGCTTGCCAATATTGCAGCGCGATCTTCAGCAATAAAGCAGCTTTCTGCACGATTGACTTCTCGTCTACTCAAACCGCATTGAGTAGCAGATGAAGTGCGATCGTCAACTCGTGCTGCATTAATTCCATTTAGAGGTAAACAATGAAATTCTATCAGAAACTACAAAACATAGCTCCAAAAAAGTTATCAGAACGACAAGCTAAATCGTCTAAGTCAATTGTTTCAGTATTAATTGCTTCAGCTCTCCTCTACACGTTGCCAGCAACAGCCTTGACAAGTTTTCTGGGCATGAATAACGGCACTGGCTACAACATTGACCCAGGATACGTCGATCGCTCCATCCAACACACCAAAAACCTGGGCTTAGAAGTCGTCCGTATGGGTATGGATAGCGTTTGGGGTAATACGGAGGGTGCAGGGTTTCATTGGTCGGGCAGAGATATGGTTGTCGATAAATATCGCAATGCTGGACTCAAAATTCACGCCGTGTTATCAGCACGGATGCACGTCAATCGAGACGGTAACTACGAGAAATGGAAAGCAAACTTCCGCTATTTTACTCGTAACGTCATGATGCGCTACAAAGGCAAAATCTTTTACTACATCATCGATAACGAACCCGATCTCGACTATGGCAACGGTAAAATGTCAGCTCAAGAATGCGTTGACATGACTCGGATTGCCTACGAAATAGCCAAATCCATCGATCCTAATATTAAAATTGAGTCGCCACCCGTGATGGGAATTGAATCCGGTCTGCTCAATGAGATGTTAGATCGCGGCATCGATAAGGTCAGCGACTATATCGGCTTGCACGCCTATGGCGGACAGATTTCCGAGAATCGTCTCGGTCATCCTTGGAGAGTCATGGAAGCACGCGGCATCAGAAAGCCCCTTGCGATTAGCGAATCGGGATCGATTAACGAGTATTGCAACGGTTCCCAATTTGAAACCGAAGACTGTCGCCGCCGCTGGTTCCTCATGTTCGGGCTACAACTCAAAAGATTTGGTTACGACCACGCCATCCTATTCGATCTTGACGGTCACGATAGCTGGGCTGTTGCGCCAGACTTTAACCCCACGAAAGCTTATTACCAAATTAAAGATTTACGTCTAAATAAGACTTTCTCGAATGGCGGTTTTGAGTCAGCGAATAACGTTGAAAATGAGTGGACTCCTGCCGATAACAACGACGAGTGGATTTATAAAGGGACTTCACCTCATATCAACTTCGTCCAGAATGATAGCAATCAAGGAGGGCGTAACGGCAGTAAAGGCTATGTCAAGTTAGAGAGCGGTCGGGCTGGATCTGGCACGCCAATTAGAATCCGGCGAATTTTAGGCGATATGCCAAAAAACAAGAGGGTAGCAATTGGTGCTTGGGTCTATGTCAGTGGCGGAGCCTCAGCAACGCTAAAAGCTTTGGGGTATGACTTTAGAAATGGTGATGCCGAGATCTCGAAGACTTCAACTCAGAAAAACGGTTGGGAGTATTTAGAAATTACCGTTCCTATCTCCAGATATTGGGCAGTAGTCGAACTGGGAACGACGGGAACTGGCAGAGCAGGCGACTCTGTGAAGTGGGATGACGTGAGCGTCCGCGTACTCTAAGTGCGGACGTGCCATAGCTTAACTTAGATTTTCTCAGCTTACCCGTGGAAAAGGCGATCGCCTTTTCACGGGTAAGTTATTATTTATGATGTTATCGTGACAGCAAAAAACTCTCAAATCGATTGCATAATAGCTCGACACTAATTGAAATGTTGAAGAGATCTAAAAAAAATTCGACTAAGTTTAAACAACCTGCTCGTCGTCGCTTGGGATTTAAGCTTTTATTGAGTGTCATTGCTGGGTTGATTATTTTTAGTTTAATTTCTATTTATCTCATTCCAAATTTATTCTCTGTCACATCTAATAAACCTCCAGCGCGATCGCCCAGCGCTAGTGTCAGAGCTACTCCCAGCGGTCCATATCTGGGAATTAATAACGGTACTGGCTATAACACCGATCCAGCATATGTGGCGCGATCGATTAAACATACGAAGGATCTAGGCTTAGGCTTAGTTCGTATGGGGATGGATGGTGTTGGTGGTAAGACGGAAGGCTCATCCTTTGATTGGTTTGCTAGAGATATCGCCGTGCAGAAGTATCTCGATGCAGGGCTGAAAATTCATACAGTCGTATCTCCTCGATTGGGAGTCGATCGAGATAGTAACTACGAGCAATGGCAAGCGAACTTCAATTATTTCGTTCGCAACGTCATGGCACATTACAAAGGTAAGATTTTCTATTATATTATTGACAACGAACCAGAATTAGACTATGGCAATGGCAAGATGTCAGCTCAAGAGTGCGTAGACATGACTCAGATTGCCTTTAAAGCTGCTAGAGCCATTGACCCGAGAATTAAGATCGAATCACCCCCAATTTCAGGAATTGAATCCCATATCCTAGATGAAATGCTCGATCGCGGCATCGATAAGGTGAGCGATTACATCGGCTTACATGCCTATGGCGGACAAATCGCCGACAATCGTTTCGGGCATCCTTGGCGATCGCTAGAAGCACGCGGCATCAGAAAACCGCTTGCCATTAGCGAAGCCGGAGTCATTTCAAGCTGGTGTCCTGGTTCGGCGGCTGAGAAAGAAAACTGTCGTCGTCGGTGGTTTGCGATCTTCGGGCAACAGCTCAAAAGATTCGGTTATGACAACGCCATACTATTCGATCTTGACGGTCATGATGAGTGGGCGATCGCCCCAAATTTTAAGCCCACCACAACTTATCAGAAAATCAAAAGTATGCGTCTGAACCAACCACTCGCCAATAAAGGTTTTGAGTCTGCCAACAATCCTGAGACTGAGTGGGTACATTTTGGTGCTGGCGACATCGGCGATATGGGACCTTTACCTTACGTAACTTTCGTGCGTAACGATGCTCGTGGAGCGCACAAAGGTAAGGGTTACGTCAAATTGGATGGCACCGCAGCGGGTACGCCAGTCCGAGTCCGACGAATTGCCGGTCAGCTGCCACTAGGCAAAAAAGTGGCGATCGGTGCTTGGGCATATGTCAACGGCAATGCCAAGGCGACGCTCAAAATTCTCGGCTATGACGATCGCGACGGAGATGCAGAGATGTCAAAAACTGCCACCAAGAAAAATGGTTGGGAATATTTAGAAATCACCTTACCCATCTCCCGAGACTGGGCAGTCGTAGAGTTAGGAACCACGGGAACTGGAAAAAAAGGAGACTACGTGAAGTGGGATGATGTGACTCTCCGCACGTCCTAAGCTTGCGCATAAAACGCTCAAAAAATAGACAAATCGCAGCTACTATGGTGAAGGATTTATTTGCTTCTAGTTTATGCATAAATAACCTTCACTTTTTCAATCTTGTTCGTGCATATGGCACGCATTCATAACTTATCTGACATTGTAGAAATTGTAGGGATATAAATGCACGTACTGCATATTTTGAATCACGTGCTAGAAGCTGGTAACGGCATAGTTAACGTAGCGGTAGATTTAGCGTGTTTGCAAGCACAGGCGGGTTGCAAAGTGGGTGTAGCTTCTGCTGGGGGAGGCTATGAGAAGTTACTCATGCAACATGGTGTCAAGCACTTCAAACTAGACCAGACGAGAAAACCAATCGAGTTGATCGAAGCTGCTAGAGGTTATCGAGCCATTGTCAAAGAGTTTGACCCCAACATCGTTCATGCCCATATGATGACGGGAGTTGTCTTAGCAAGTACTTTGAGATTTCAGTCGCAATACGCTCTCGTATCGACGGTACATAACGAATTTCAGCGTAGTGCTGTTCTGATGGGTTTGGCAGATCGCGTCATTGCAGTCAGCAAGGCTGTGGCAGACTCTATGGTACGGCGTGGTATTCCAGAGCAAAAACTGCGGGTGATATCTAACGGTACGCTAGGTAGCCCTCGGACTTGCCAACTCAAAGAGTGCGTCCCCGTAACTCTAAAACACCCAGCGATCGTGACCGTGGCGGGAATGTACAAACGCAAGGGGATTGCTGAGTTAGTTGCTGCCTTTGCCCAAATTGCTGCTGATTTTCCTACAGCTCATCTTTACTTAGTTGGGGATGGTCCCGATCGCGAACTATTTGAAGCTCAAGCACGGAACACGCCTGTTAGCGATCGCATCCACTTTGAGCGGTTTCAACCACAACCGCAACGCTATTTAATGGCTGCTGACATTTTCGTACTGGCTTCCCACCGCGATCCATCTCCTTTGGTGATTCCAGAAGCGCGGGAAGCAGGATGTGCTATTGTTGCCACTCACGTCGATGGCATTCCTGAAGCTTTGGACGGTGGGAAGGCAGGCATCTTAGTCCCAGCAGCAGACAGTCATGCTTTAGCAGCTGCTCTGACTGAATTACTGAACGAGCCGCCAATTCTCCACGCTTGGAAAGACAAAGCACGACAGAATATAGAACGTCTGACGGCGACTAGAGTTCATCAAGAAACCCTAGCAGTCTATGACGAACTTGCCATGCGTGAAGACAGTTGACAGTTATCAGTGAAGAATGGGGTGTGGGGTGTGGGGTGTGGTGAGTCAATTCTCTCCCGATCGCTCCCTCAGCTCTCTTTCCCCTGCTCCCTACTTCCTACTCCCTACTCCCTACCATATTCGTTGACTGCGATCGCTTCTGCTGCTGGTAGTAGTTACGTGCTGCCAAACACATAGCCACAAAGCACCAAAAAACCATACCCGCAAGCGAAACTATGGTATTTCCCAGTGGCATCTGAACGAGAACGCCAATACTAATGGCACGGGCAGCACTAGCAAAAGAGTCCAACCGCAGTTCGGAATTTTGCAGCAGCGTATAGATAATGAGAACAATGCCCCCCAAGTAGGGGATCGCGCCAAACCAGCCCAGAGTGAAGAATAAATCGAGAACGCCACTGTCGAGGATAACTTGTTCTAACTGACCTTCACTGTTAGTAGCGTACATCCCTCCCAACCCTTTACCGAGAAAATCAGATAGGGCAAGATTGAGTTGTTGCTCGTAGGTAGCAGCGCGATCGTTAGCACTGGTATCTTTTTGAATCTCTGAAAAGGACTGTAAGCGAGTATTAATGACTTCCGAGAAAGGCTCGATCGTTGCCAACGGGATCACGCACACAGACATCACTAAGATGGAAATAATTAATCGTCGCTGTAGGCGTGCTTTCATGGAAGTCAGCAAGGTGATAAGTGCCACTAGCCACCCGCCCCATGCTGCTCTTACTGCCGATAGCAGAAAAGCCAAATACCCCCCTACAGAAGCAGGGATACGCAAAGTTCCTTTCGTGTTAAATAACAACACCAGACCCGCCATCATTGCCACGGCAAAAGGAAAGGGCGAATGCATGGTACTAAACACGCGAATGCCAAGTGGTTCTGGTCTGCCATTTGTCACCAATTCTGTTTCAATAATCCAGAACCGATCCCACATTGGTGCAACTAAGTATTGCACGACTCCATAGACACCGGAAACTAGCACGCCCCAAAGGAAAGTCTGCTGAATTATCTTGCTGAGCTTGGGATAATCGCGCCAGTTGATAAATAGATGGAAGCCAAACAAGATTGGCGTGAACCAGTCCAGACTCGCTCGCGTTGCTGCCATAGGCGAATTCTTCACCAATCCGATTAGAAAACCATAGAGTACGGCAACAAAAGCCAAGATCAAGGGTAAGCCGCCTTGACGATATGCTTTAGGTAAATAGCGGATGAGAGTAATCCCGCTTAGCAACGAGACGAGAAAAGGCGTGACCAGCATTAAACGCTGTGCATCCCAGCCGCTCTTAAAATCGACGATGCGAGCAAGCAACGGCGTGAGAAACCAAATCCACCAAGTAAAGCTGACGTAAAAGACAGGATAGCGAAAATAGAGAAACGCACCCACAACAAAAGCACTTAGGGGAAAAGCATAGCGTGCGATCCCGCTAGCAGCAACCAGGCACAGTGCTGTAATCAGTGAAAATCCGATAATTGCCATCCAAGCTGGCGCTGGTTGCAATCCGAAAGTAGGAGTTGAAAGTGTTTGCTTAGAGTTCACCTAATAGCATCTCCATGATGACAGCATTTAAACCAAGGCAGATTTCTCAATTGATAATTACGAATTACGAATTACGAATTACGAATTACAAATGCTGCGCCCATACCTCTGAGGAGCGATCGCGATTGCTCCAAGTTACCCACGCTTGCCAGCGCCCGTGCATGGAGGCGAGCCACTTTTGCCACGCCAATTTTCCTTGACTCGGTAAGAACCGCAATAACTGTACTAAACCCCAGGCATCTCGCGTTCCTACTAAAACCGCCCAGATCGCGAAGGCTGTTCGCCGTATCGGGCTTAAATGTTCCAGCAAAGACAAGGTTTCATTATATGTCATGTTGCTAAAAGCAATTGCATTAAACTGGTTGCGCCGATCTTCATCAAACCGCTGCCCGAGGTAGTGATCGACGACTATTTGAGGATCGTAAATCAGCTTCCAGCCAGCCCGTTTTAGAGTTAGGCACAACATCAATTCGTGATGTACCTGCGCTCCCGTACCCCGCATCCGCTCATCAAAGCGAATATGAGCGATCGCCGATCGCCGATAACTGGAGTTTACCCCTTTCAGTATGTCAACTTCACGGGCATTTCCTACGCCAAGATGGTGGTTGCCAATTGCCCGTCCAAACCACTGCAATCGACCCACTACATGAGATTGACCTTCGACGAGCTGCGTTCCGTAGTGCATTCGATCGCGTCCGCCAACACCACCCACTTTCTCATCTGCTAAATAGTGAGCTTCTATCCGCTCCAGCCAATCGGCGTGAGGTGCGGCATCGTCATCGGTAATGGCAATAATCTCTCCTTTTGCCACATCAACGCCTGCATTCATGGCTGCTACTACCCCCGGGACGCTTACTTTGACAGTGCGTATCGGTAAAGCATAAGGGTCTAATCCTGCTAGTAGTTGCCAAGTTTCCGTATCGCTATCGCGGACGACCACCAGCACCTCATCCGCTGGTCGAACTTGCTGTTGTAAAGCTACTAAACAGCGTGCCAAGTCTTGCGAACGGCGATAAGTAGGTATCAAAACAGAAATCATCATGACTTGCTAACTCCACGACTCACCCGATTAGACTTTTAATAGCTTGACGATTGACCCAGGCGTAAAGCTCAGGGTCAGTGCAGCTACACTACGCAAGTTTAATTGGTATTGGATTGCTTTCCAGAAATGGGGGCGTGCTGCCGCAATTTGTCCAGACCGCATCAGACCAATTCCCAAAGTCGTGTGAGATTGTGCTAATTTGGCTCTAAAATACGGGCGAAATTGTTGTAAACGCTCGTCTGCGATGAATTGCTCGTAACAAAAGATTCCTGCTTTACCCGTGCGAATCTTCGCCTGCACGTTTTTTTTGCCGCTGATTTGCGTCTCTGATTGGGGGTGAATGCGGTAGCGCGTCAATCTTTCGGGATAGTAGTAAGCACCCTTACCAGATCGACAAGCAAGATATGCCAAGTAGAGATCCCAAAACAACCCTACTTCCAGTGGGATGCTATCCCAATCGATCGCATCTCTACGGATGACAGTTGCTAGGGCGATGAATACGGACTGATCGACCACACTCAACTCGTAAAAAGGTTGATAAACTCCTTCTTTAAGCCGCGATCGCTGCCAATACCGCGTATTTTCCTCAGTTTTTAGATAATCGATTTTATCCTCTGAGTCAATCACGTAATGATCGCAAAAAGCGACAACCAAATCTGGATTAGCATCGAGATACGGTACGAGTTTTGCTAAATAATCTTCATTCCACAGATCGTCATCATTTAAACTCGCAACATACTTGCCTTGTGCTTCTTTAAATGCACTCGTGACATTTAATGCAATGCCTAAGTTCTGTGGATTGCGGCGTAACCGAATTCGGGAGTCTTGAAACTCGTCAATAATTGCTTGAGGATTGTCAGGACTGCAATCGTCAGATACGATGATTTCGATATGACGATATGTTTGGCGTACCGCACTCGCGATCGCTTTTCTCAAGTATTCTGGGCGATTGTAGGTAGGAATAATAACACTAACTAACGATTCTGGCGCTGTTATATTAGTAGACATAGCTGGTTAATAATTATTATAATTTTTCGCTGACTGTATTCAGAAAGCGTAACGCTGTAGGTACGGGGCTGTAATTTTCTAGCGCCCACTGTCTGCCTTCAATAGATATCTTTTCTAAAATTTCTGGTTCGCTGGCTATTCTATCCACAGCTAGTTTGATATTGCTCAGATCGATCCCAATGTAGTGTCGCCAGTTTTCTGGCATGACCGGAATCATAAAACCGTACTTGTCAAAATCCTCGCGCACGCTAACGCATCCTGCTGCAAGAGACTCCCAGTAACGCCAGTTATCCCAATCTGTAATTCGATTTGATTTCCACTCCAATTTGCTGAGAATTTTTTTGAGCAAACGACTTGTTGCCGTAGAAGGGTCGCGAGGTACAGGAGTGACAAAAAAGCCACCAAAACAGGCGCAAGCAGCGTAATCTTTTAAACTTTGGAAATAACCTGGCGAATGTCTTCTCCCTGTTTGCGACCAATTCATGTAGTGATAAGGCTCTGTAGAAAAGTTATCTAGACCTTCAACGACATTATTAACTGGTAGAGCCGCATCGATTTGAGGCAGTAGTTCTTTACGAACTATTCGCCTGACAGAGTGCTTAATTTTGTGCGGTTCTCTAAAGTTCACTAATAATTGTCTTTTTCTTGCCTGGATCGGTAGAATGTTTTCTAATTCTCGCAACATCCGGCTAGATATTCCCTGCGCCCAAGGGTGAATATTGCCGGGATACTTAAAGTAACGGTTACAACTAACTTTAAAAATAAAATCGAACTGGCGAAATTCGGGTTTGTAAGCGTGCGTTTTACTACCATCATCGCTGTCTAGATAGACAGTAATATATTTTCGATTGGGATGAAATAAATGTTGTGGAAAAGGCTTATTTGCCACTTGAAACCAATCTTGATTGAGGACAACAATTGAGCAGTCATCTGGTGTAATTTCAGGGTCGTGGCGAAACAGGTACTCTTCTGTCTCTGGAGCTAGCCGCCAATAGTTGATATTGGCGTAAGCATCTATTCCTAAAGTTTTTAATCCATCACCCAAGCAAATCATCGTGTGGGGATAGCCTGTTTTTTCAGGAGTATCCGGTGGAATGCAATAAAAATAGACTTTGCCACTAAAATTGGTCGATTGCATTCAGATGCCTCCAGTTATGCAACTTATCTCTTGTCGAGGGTCTTTTACTAAGCATAATTTATACCTTATAATCGGTCGCGATCGCGGGAACAATTTGAGCCATCCTCACTGATGGAAAAATACCTGCCGTAAAAAATCTATATCATTTCTAGTCGCAATCAAACTGGGAGGACGTACTTTCAAGAGTAGTGGGTAGCCGGCAAGCAAGCAAACTAGGCGAAAGATAGTCGAAATTAACAATGACCAGCCCGCACCTTCTAATCCGTAGATGGGAATGAGTATTAACAAAAGGGGTACAGTCACCAACACGCTGATTGCTTCTACAACCGTCAGCGCTCCTGGTCTACCTACAGCCATAAAAGCTTGAGCCAAAACCCAAGCTGCGCCTCCAATCGCGATCTCTGCGCTGAGAATGCGAAAAACACCAACAGCCTCGACAAATTTGTCACCATAAAGCAATTGAATCAAAAAAGGAATTGGGATTGAAACCGCTAGGGCAACGACTACAGTGACAGCCGTACTGACACGAACTGCTCGTCCCGTTAAAGCCACTACCTCTTCAATCGGACGTGCGGCAATTTTGGGTAGCAAGACGGTAATCGTCGAACTGTGGAATAAACCCAGCATTCGAGAGACACTCAAAGCTAGCGTATACAGACCCATCGAAGCAGGAGATAGCATAGTCACCACTAATGCTTGATCGATCTTCTCGGCTAGAGTTCCTAGTAAGTTCATGCCATAAGCACGAATGCCGTAACCGACTAGCAATCGATAGGCACTGCCTAACCCTTTCCAACGGGGGTGAAAGCGCTGCCATAAGTATCTCCACATCCAGAAAAATAGAGGCAACCCAGGTACGCTGTAGGCTAGAGCGGCAGTCAAAGGAGTTAGCTGCGCGGTCGATGCCAACACGCCCAAAATAGCTAGAGTAAATAATGGTTGTAGGGAACGAAGTTGATTGACAAAGGTAAATTCTTGGTTTGCTTCTAGGATTGAGAAAAAAATTTCTGTCAAAAGGACGATCGGAGCTAAGATCATGTACCATTGGGCAAAGCGAATCACATCTGCCGAGTACTGTGGTAAGAACCGTGGCATGAAGACGACACCGATCGTCATGGCAAATAAACCCAGTACCACGCTCAATCCGAGAGCTGCTGAAAAAAGTTCCGATTCTTTTTCTGGATGACGCTTGAAGTTGTATTGTATGGCGGATGGTAAACCCAACATTAAGAGGTAAGCTAAAAACTGAGGCCAAAGGGCGATCGCATTATATTCACCTCTTCCTTGCGGCTCCAAGGCTCTAGATGTAATGATTCCAGTCCCCATGTTGGCGGCTAGCACGAGTATCCTTGCCATGACTGTCTGCAAAGTCGCAGCAGTAGAGCTACGTCCGTTCAAAACCCACTGAACTCGACTTCTGATTGCTTTCATTTACCAAACTCCCAAACCATCAGTACTCGATACTCGATCTGGGTTTATGGCTTGCTGTTGAAGCGATCGATATTGCTGCTCAGAATAGGATTTTCCCATCCTAGCTGGTTCAATCCATCCGAATGTATCTATTCTCATGTTGCTATTAGAGCTTGGTTGATCGCTGTGCTAGCTGCTAGCTAGTAGCTAACAGATCGAAATTGTATATGAACTGAAGATTCAGTTGTGTATTTTCTGACAACACCTAAATCAAAAACTGCTAAACAAACAACTATTGGTGCTTAGTGCTTGTACTCCACTCATACCGAGTGCAGTTTTTCTATGCTGCGTTCGGACTGTGGTTCTTGGTGTCGCGCTTCTAAAAGTTGCTTTTTGTCAAGTGCTTTTTTGTCTAAACTCAGCCTTACCACCTGCTCCAAAGTCAGATAGCGTCGTTCGACAATCCCGATCTCTCCTCGCAAAGCATTGAATAGCTTCGGCAGTCTATCGAAATGATATTTACGCAGCCATCGATCCACATCTTCGAGTCGAAAGCGTCCGTAACGCTCCAGCAGACTTTTCGACTCGTGCTGTGCGTCGTTTTCTCGTAGTCTAGAATTGGCTGTTGCGATTAATTGAAATTTGTATAGTCTGAATAGCTTACCTTGCTGGCTCACGTACCACTGCCGATCGCAGGTGAATGGGTTTGGCGATCGCCAGCAGGATATGCAGAGCAATGCGAGTAGTGCAGGACTGAGCAATAAAATTAACAGAGCCGCGATCGCTCGGTCGAGCAGCTCCTGCAATCTCCCACCCATCAGATTTTGTCGCTTTGCTCTTTTGAGTTGAGGTGGTAGGCGCAGAAATGCTGTTTTGTTTGTTTGAGCGCACGCATCAGCCCATAGTTCGATCTCTGCCTCCCCAAGATTAGGATCGAGGCATACTCCCTTTAATGATGACAGCTTTAAACGGTCTACTAACCATTCCTGACTGTCAAGGCTAGAGAGATACATTTTTCTTGTTGATGCTAAATTTACAACCAGATATTGTTGTCGCCACCTCAGTTTATAGCGCAAAATTTGATTAGTTTGGCGCTCTCGCTCGATAGTAGAGCTATTAGGCATAATTCCAGCTTTAGATGTTGACATGTAACGGCTATAGTGTTTCAATTCCCCAAGCAGGGATGAGATCCAGAATTAAATGCAAATTGGCATCTCTAATAGAGATATGTATTTGCTTACAGGCGAATTGACTTACAAATCAATCTGTCCAAGTATTTTCAAGAGTATGACCTCAACTTGTGTAAACTGGCAATTAAAAAGTTTTAGATTTGTATGTCTTAAATTAAGATGACACGTTGAACTTACGTGATTTCGGAAACGATCGAGCAAATTTATACTTATGTTATGCAAAATCCCCTAAAACCACCACGATATTAGCCAGCTTTCACTGTTTCTTTACAGTCAATACTCGAACTATATAAAACTTTTATAAAAAATATATAAAGCCTACGCGATACCACTAATCCTTTCGATTAGCAAGTACTAACTTTCCTAGAGCAGAACTTAAAAATTTGAGGTTGAATAATTGGCACATTATCTTAACAAGACTTGGCGCACTTGTAATACAATTTTCTGCCAATCAAAATGAGTTGCAGCATACTGCCGACAAGCATCTCTAGAAGGTAACGAACTTGGGTCGGTCAGTAATTCCGCTAATCTCCAAGCGATCGCAGTTGCCTCGCTTGTATCAGTAATTAATTCTGGTGAAAACGGAGCTAAAATTTCTGGCATTCCGCCTATAGGAGTACATAACACGGGAGTACCGCAAGCAAGAGATTCTAAAACTGTTAAACCAAAACCTTCCAATGATTGGCTGGGCATGACACAAAGATCTGCTGCTTGGTAAGCGATCGGTAATTGCTCGTCTGGTAAAAAACCTAGAAATTTTACGTGTTCTTGTAGTTCCATCTCTGCGACTTGTTGTTCTAAAACTGGTTTGAGCGGTCCTTTACCAGCTATAGCCAACCAGACATCAGGAATTTTTGGCTTGATTTGTGCCAGGGCTAGCAGTAACTTGTCTAAACCCATGCGGTGAACCAAGCGACGGGGCGCGAATAGAATCAATCGTTCTGAAGGAAAGTTTAAATGTGTCCGAGCTTGTTGCCGCGATAAGTTGGGCTGAAAGCGTTGTAAGTCAACCCCACCTGGAATGGTATTAATTTTGTGCCACGGAACTTGATATGTTTGATGCAAAATCTCGCCAAAGGCACGGCTGAGAACGATAAAGCGATCGCAACGACGATAAACTGTTTTTTCTACTAAGTGCTTTTTTAATAACACGCTCAGTTGACTGCCGCCTTCCTGAGCGCTTTCTAATGCCCAGGGACCGTGAAAAGTAAACGTCACTGGTACGTTCTTAGGTAAGTTCTGCAACAATGGCAAACTGTACAGCGCGAAATTTAGGTTAATTGCATCTGGTTTTTGCAGTTGCCGCTCGGCAAAGTTGCAACGGGTTGACCACAATCGCTTCCAGAGGGGACGGTCGGGTGCAGCTAAATTGACTAACTCTACTGCTGAGTTATCTAGTATTGGCAAACCCAGACCATATAGGGTAACGCGATCGCCTGCCGCAGCTAGATGATGCGTTAGTTCGTATACGTAGCGGTCTAGTCCTCCTGGCGCGTGCGGAAACCACCCCATACCAACGCAGTCAATACGTGCAGGTGTAGCTACAGAGTTATCTTGTTTTGGCAAACGATCTGATATCATCTAAGCCCATGACCAAATTAACAATTAATATTACGCTCTAGCGAGAGCCTTTACGCCTGCTGCCGTCACATTTTGGCACTTACAAGCTAGTGTGGCGCAATCCAACCTAGCATGGGAAGAACTTAGCATTGTCAACCAAAGCTAACAAGTCATTTGCATATCATGTTTCTTGAGAGAGCGAGTTGCTTACGGGCGCACCAAGCTTCGGAATTGGCGATCGCGTCAAGCAAGTCAGCATTCATAGTCAATTTCAGCCTCTCAATCGGTATAAAGTCGGTATAAGCGGATTATACAGATGTGATTGCCCATCTCTCTAGCGCAAAATTCTCAGTTATAATCCCATTCTCCTTCGCAATATAGCAGATGCCTGAAATAAAATCGAAGAATTTTTCCATATTCTCCAAAGTTACTCTGCTCAAAATAATTGCTCCTAAGAAGAACAAGAATATTTGTCACTTACTATGGCAGATGTTTTAGAAAGCACCAGCATTAGCTACACAACCATAAATCGATTACGAATCGCTCACCAATTTTAATTGTATGACAATCCGTTTACCTCTTCACAAAGTCGTAGTTTTTCTCGGTGAGATAGGGTGCATCTAGAGTCTAGCTATTTTGCTCTTGAGATTTTTGCGATCGCGATGAGCATGAGTTATGTCAGTTATACAAACTCTATAACTATCCTCACTTCAAAAATCGCACGCTTATGCGGTCTAAAATAACAACCTAGATCGCCTGGGAAATTTTCGATTTATTGAGAATTATTTGCTATTCTGTTGCAGCTCGACTTCCTCTATTCAGTTATGCCTATTTCGATTTCAAGAAGCGAACCCAAAAATAGTACTAATCGATTGTCTGTTTTAGAATCTATCGTTTTTGAGACACTTGCCTCAACAAAAAATCTTGGATTGACTGCTAAAATCCTATAAGTTGTCACTCAAGAAATAGCGATAAGCTAATTTTAACCAACCTAATTAAACTATTATTTCCCTGACTCAAAAGCTAGTTGAGATAAATTAAATAGCAGTTTCCAATTAATTTAAATCTTTAGATTTTCCAAAATTATCAATAATTTCTGTTATTACCCTACGATATTCTTGAGAATACTTCTCTCGTGTATGATTTGCCCTCACAAATTCCCACGATCGCCGTGCCATTGCCTTTAAGTCTGCTGGAGGTAGGCTAGAGATTTTCTGAATCTCTTTTTTAATCTCTGCTATGGAAGCTTCTTTTAAAATAACTCCATAATCATCTCTGACATCTACACTAGCTTCATAAGTCACAATTGGGATTAAACCAGCGTGCATACAGGTAATTACACAACCGCCGCCACCTTCAGAACATGAAGGATAAATAATGCCAAGACAAGAATTAGCAATTTTTACAAAGTCAGAACTACTAACATCAATCCATCCATAAGTATGAATATTAGGAGTATGATAAAGTTCTTTATAAAAGGCTTTTTCAAAATCTAATTCTTTGCTAACTGGACCGCAGATAGTTAAGTGGCAACCTGGCATTTCTGCAAAAGCTTCTAAAACTAGATCTAATCCTTTATGAACTGCTCCATTACTACCAAACCATAAAAAACGCTGGCAACAAGTAGCAAAATCTTTCTCTTCGGGAAATGGATAAATTTCAGTTGTCGAAATTGGCACGCGATATATCGGTTTGCGAGCATATTTAAAGGTATTAATCGTAAATTCATTTCCTAAAACAATAGTACAGTCCGCGTACTCAACTCCTTTATTCGGTAGCTCAAACCTGTTATTGCGTAAAGTCATACCTCTTCTTTGTTGCAAGGCATATAATCGATTGCACTCCGCCGCATTATGAAATATGATATGGGCTGTATCAGCGTACAAAACTCTGATACAATCCCGATCGAGCAGTGGAGCTAATCTTTCTAGATTGTGCCGACTATCGATCGCGATAGAATATTTTTTTTTGGGTATGAATAAATCGTTAAATAAGGTAATCACGTCAACACAATAACCTAAATCTAACAAGATTCTCACCATCTCCACAGTTTCCCAATGATGGGTGTGCTTATTACAAACTGCTTCAGTAGATTTGGCGAGAAATGGATCGAGGTTATATGAAATTAGAGCGTTTCCTTTGGCAATACCTTCTGGCTTGAAAGAAGCAACTTTAGTCCGATTAATTCGACCTCTAATTTTATCAAGAATAAAATTGAAGTAGTACCCCAGACGATGCAAGAATCTAGCAATCATGACTGTTCTATTGCTATCTATAATTAGAATATTCATATATCTGAACTCTGTTTTTACCTAAAAACAGAGTTGTTATTTTAGTTTACTGCAAACATTCAGCCTACTATTTTAGTTTACCGCGAACATTATCTGTTCTTAATAACTTGTAACTATAAAGTCGAAATGACTTTATTGTTTGAAAAATAATTCGTATGGCGAAAAAAATCGTCGTAAGAAACCACGACTGAGACCGGGAATCTGCGATTGATAAGTTTCTATAGCTTGATGTTTTCGATCGCGAACGGAATTAATCGGTAGTCGATAAGCGCCGTCGAGATCTCTCCCCTGAAGTTGAAATGACAGAGGATTTTGCCAGAAGATCCAAATGGGATATTGTAGTAGCTCTACCTGCATTCCAGACTGGGCGATCGCAGTCTGGACTAGATCGTAAGTTGCTTCATGATCGGCGTGAACATCTTTGCGATGAGGAACGTACACTTCTCCTGGCGTAGTTTTCTGTAACAACTGAACGATTTGCTCGACTAAATTTTGGCGCGATTCACTGGTCAAGCTAGCCAAAGTCCCGTCGATTTGGTCGAGAAAAATAATCTCTGAATCAGCAACCCCAAGAGCATCAAGCGCAGCCTGAGCTTCTTTTTTACGCAAGCTGATAACTTCTGCCGTTTCCATACGATCAAGGAAACCATAGCGCCCGTCAGTCATAAACACGACTTTCACTGGGACTCCCTGCTGCCGTTTGAGGGCGATCGCGCCACCACAGCCTAAAGTTTCATCATCTTGGTGAGGAGCAAAAACAATTGCCGATTTCTGGCTGGGCGCTAAAGGTTTGCTTTTCCTCGCCACAATCCATAAAAATAATAAATAAGAAGTTAGATTTCTGAGGTGCAAGCCAACAATAACTTTTAGCCTATTGATAATTTTTTGTACTCTTTGTTTACTAGTCATATTTTTTACTATTTCTGACTAACTATTTTTTACTAGCTATATCGATCGATCCCCTGTTTCAAACTTAGAATAACAAATTGCATATGCTACAACTAGCCAAAACTACAGCGATCGGTATGAATTTTTCATCCATCGGGCAATCAAGGCTAAAAGTATAGAGCTACGAGCGCTTTAAGTGCGCTCGGCTTTTGACTGCTGACGAAACCAATCAACTGTAGAAACTAAGCCTGTTTCTAGAGCAATTCTCGGCTGCCAGCCTAATTTATCTGAAGTCAAGGTTATGTTTGCTACTCGCACTTTTTCTACTGGTCGGTCGGGTAAAGCACCAAACAAAGGTTCTATTTGTGGATTAATTATTTGCGTCAGTTGTTCTACAAGCGAACGAATAGAAACTAAGTTACCCGAACCTAGATCGAAAGTATATCCTTCAACTCCAGGTACTCTTGCTGCCGCTAGCATACCGTCAATCACATCATCAACGTAGATCCAGTCAACTTCTCGCGTACCACTGGCTAGCTTGGGAGCTTCGCCTTGGAGTAGAGATAGGGTAACGGAAGGAATAATTTTATGAATGGGTTGCCTGGGTCCGTAGGTCATAAACGGGCGCACCAGAACTACAGGTGTTTGGTAAAGATGGTGAAACATCCGGCTGTAAGCAACACTAGCCCACTTAGCAGCAGAATAGGGTGAAATTGGCGCAATTTCACCTTGTTTTGGTTCTGGTTCCTCTAACGAGCCGATCGTGACTATGCGATCGCACTGCATTTGAGTCGCAACTGTCAAGATATTGACAGTACTCACTACTAAGCTGTGAAATGTGGGCAACACCAACTCTAAACCAGCAACACCAGTAATCAGCCCAGATAAATGAAAGACTATCTGGGGCTGAATTGTCTGAAATAGATTTTGCACGACTTCTAAATCTTCCACATTGCCTTGCCACCAATGCAGTAATTCACGATCTGTCGTGCGTTCTGTGCGAGAAATAGCATGAACTTCCGCACCATTTTGACATAGGCGATCGCACAAATGAGAACCCAAAAATCCACTCGCACCCGTGACTAAAATTTTCTTTCCCGATAATTCCGCCAGCGCATCACTCATCTTAACTTCAACTATTTGGGCAATAGATTCATCTTCTTTGTCATAGTCTAGATCGCAGTCAGATTGACTCATCTACATATAGATGTATTTTACGAAAATTCTTTATGCTTTCATAACTGGTTCTGGCTTAGCTTTCAACAGTTCGCAGCCCGCTAGAGCATCTGCTGCTTGCTTGATGACATCAAAACTGAGTTGCGATCGCTCGGCTATGTCTAATAAACTGTACTCGCCATCAGATAAGTTGAGAACCCATAACAAAGCTAGCTCATTCACTTGTTCTTCTGCATGACCGCCTACAGCTCTGTACAGTCCTCTTTTACCGAGGCGTGGTTCGCATTTAGGATTTTGATTTAAGTAAGTGCGATTATTTTCTAATACGTGCAAAATTGACAAAAATTTGGCAAACGAATCACCTAAATACTCGGGTTGCACGAAGCTCAAATTATCTGCGGAAGTATGATATTCAGAATACTGACCGTGGGAGGATCGCATGAAACAACCAACTGGTAAATTAAACCCAGGAGAACAATATTGCCGTTCGTCGTAGCCGTAGGGAAAAAAGTCAATAACTTGATATTCCGAACCAGAGTGTTGCATGACGTGGATTGCAGCTCGATCTATCTGCGTATCACCCCGGCGACTTCTTTTATAAGTATATTTTCCTGCGTCACCTACGCCAGTAACAACTAAACCGTGAGCAATTTTATTGACATTTTGCTCGTTTAAAGCCAACCAGGTCACGGAACCAATCGTACCTGGAATAAACAGAAATCTATAAGAGTACCTTCGTTGTTGAATTTGACTGAGGTGTTTAGCTAATAATGTAGCTAACGATATACCGGAAAGATTATCGTTACATAAAGATGGATGGCAGGTATGGCAGGAAATTAAAATTTCTTCTCGCGTTTCGCCTGGTAAATAATATTCACCATAGGTCAAATATCCAGGTTCTAAACTCGACTCGATACAAATTTCGTATTCTTCCTCTTCCAGCGATAAAAATTGTGTGTGACTTAAGCAAAAACCCCAAGTTTCTTTGTAGTACGAAGTTCGATATGGAATGCGATCGGGATATTCTGGGAGCGTATGTAAATGTGCTTTTAATTCAGATAAGCTGACAGTTTTATGTACGGGAACGCTATAGTTCACAACGTGCAAATTGCATTCCTGAAAATCTACGATCTTCTCACCTCTTGAGTTTTTGATATATGCATCTTTAATATTCCATTCTTTTGGTATTGTCCAGTCAAAGACTTCCGTACCTGTAGGAATTTCTGCTATTTCTAGAGGAATGTGTTCTTGAATAATTTTTAGGGTTTCTCGGACTCCATTGCCTGTAATACTACGACAAATTGGATATAACCGAGAGATCGTTTGATAAATTTGCCGCCCTATATCGTTTGATTTGAGAGATTTCCTTAAAGAAGATAAATTATGAATGCTCGGACTAACTTGAACCATAATTTTACTCCTACAACAAGTTTGTTACTAATTTTATATATGTATTCAAAATTATTTTAACAGGTTCTGCAAATCAGAACTATTTTCGACCAAAATGTAGAAGATTAATCGAAATCGGATGATTCGATCTATTTTAGAGACTTAAGATATTTATATGAGATCTGAGAATCAAATTGAACGAATAATACGTGAGGAGCTTTTCATCAATTTCAAACGCTACATTTCCTCAGATGTTAAGTAGCGTATGGCTCGCTGTAAATCTGCTGGAGTACCGATATCTAAGTACGGTTGGCGATCGCAGATTTCTGCTTCTACTTGCAACCCAGCATCAATTGCTGCTTGAAAAACATCTCCAATCGGAACTTCGCGGGGTGGAGAAGAATTATTCTGTCGCTCTATTTCTAACTTAGCAACAAATTGATGGAGAAACTCTGTAAAACTTGGTTTCCAGACAGCAGCACACCAGCTGTATTGCAATTCGCTTTGGGCGGGTTTTTCAATAATTTGTCGTACCCGTCCTCGCTCGTCGAAGTCTACCATACCACCTTTGTGCGAATGCTCGAAGGGTAGCAAGTTGATTGCTACATCTGCATTGCCAGCATAAAGCCTTGTCAGCAAACGTTTGTATGTATCATCTGGTTGAAAGAGAATATCGGGAAACCCGATCGCGATCGCTGCATCTTTAACAAAAGGATACGCGCGATCGAGGGTATATGGCACGCCAAAGGGTAAACCGACTACCAGATAGCCTAAATCCAAACCTACGATGTCGCCATCGCCAAAATAGGCAGGAATATCCCATTTTCCAGGGCGTAGGAGAAAGAAAGCCTTCCGAATCCCTGCCGTTTGCATCTTTTCCAGCAAGTAATGAGATACAACTTTGGGACGCAGGCTACCATCTACTTGAGAGCGAAAGCCAATCGGATACAATTCCTTGCTACAAGGCAAGGGAGAAATGCGGGTGGCTTGTCCCCCTGCTGGTAACAGCCCGATGACTTCCTGCTGTGGATTGTAGTTATAAGTTGCCATTTATAGTTATCAGTAGTCAGTTATCAGTTGTCAGCCTCACCTTACCTCTTAACCAACTTCCAACTACCAATTGCCAATTGCCAGTACCCACTACTCACGACTCACTTCCAACAGGATGACTATTTAATTAAAACCGTTTCTAGCAAATCCCATTCCAGATCTTTGCGAGAAATTTCGCTCACTGGTAGCCGCCACTGAATATCCAAAATCGGATCGTTGTAGCGCAACCCCCGCTCGTATCCAGGCGTATAAGACTTATTCATCTGATACGCTATCTCTGTATTATCGTCAAGAGTTTGATAGCCATGAGCGAACATTTCTGGAATGTATAGCGCCCTATGATTATCGGCAGTCAATTCTACACAGATATGAGATAAGTATGTGGGAGAATCGGGGCGCAAATCGACAATACAATCGTAGATTGCTCCTTGAGTGCAGCGAACTAACTTTGCCTCTGTTGCTGGAGCCGCTTGGTAATGCATTCCTCGCAACGTACCTTTTTTATGATTGAAGGCAATGCTGCACTGGACGTTAGTAATTTCTAAGCCAAGCGCAGCAAATTCGCGATCGCAAAAAGTCCGCGCAAAAAAACCCCGACTATCCTCTTTTGGCTCTATGTCAATGATATAGGCTCCCTGGAGCGCCGTTTCAGTAAAAAGCATAGGCTTGATAGTGGCATTAGCTAGCTATAGTAGACAAAACCTGTTGCTGAATCGCTGGATAAACTTGTACTTCTGGAATCGGCACGACGAACTGTCCACCCCATTCAGCAATATATGCCATTTGTGTCATAATCTCTTCTTTCAAATTCCAGGGTAAAATCAACACGTAATCGGGCTGGGTTTCGCGGATTTTATCTGGATGCAGAATTGGAATATGAGTTCCAGGTAGGAATAAATCTTGTTTGTAAGGACTGCGATCTACGGTATAGTCGATGAAGTCTTTGCCCACACCGCAGTAATTCAGTAGGGTATTGCCTTTAGCTGGCGCACCGTAGGCAGCGATTCTCTTTCCTTGAGATTTAGCTTCGATCAGAAATTTTAGTAGCTTGCGCTTGGTTGCCTTAACTTGTTCGCCAAATGTCAAGTAAGTTTCAATATCTTCCAACCCAGCAGCCGCTTCTTTTGCCTTCAGTTGCTTGACACGGTTGCTAACTGCTGGCTCTACTGCATCGCTATGCTTGCCGTAAATTCGTAAAGAACCGCCGTGCGTCGGGAGTTCTTCGACATCAAATAACGTTATCCCATGCGCGGCAAACATTTTCTCTACTGTAATGAATGAGTAGTAAGAAAAATGTTCGTGATAAATCGTGTCAAACTGATTTTGCTGCATCAATTGCAGTAAGTGAGGAAATTCCATTGTCAAGATGCCATTTGGCTTCAAGACAATTTTCATGCCACCGATAAAGTCATTCACATCGGGAACGTGCGCCAGAACGTTATTTCCTAATAATAAGTCTGCCGATTTTCCTTCTGCTACCATTTCTTTAGCTGTATTAACGCCAAAGAATTTTACCCAAGTCGGAATTCCTTTTTCGGCTGCTGCTTTGGCAGTGTTTGCGGCTGGTTCGACTCCTAAAACTGGGATACCTTTTTGATGAAAATATTGCAGCAAGTAACCGTCGTTACTAGCAATTTCAACGACTTGGCTAGCCGAATTAAATTTAAATCTTTCTACCATTAACTCAGTGTAAGCTTTAGCATGTCTGAGCCAACTCTCGGAATAGGAAGAAAAATAAGCATAGTCACCATCGCCAAAAATGTGTTCTGGAGATTCAAATTCTTCTAACTGTACCAAAAGACAGCGATCGCAGACGTATGTGTGGAGTGGATAAAACTTCTCAGCACGGTTTAAGTGTTCTGAAGTTAAATTATCATTTGCTATAGGTGACATGCCTAAATCTGCAAAAGTATATCGCAGTTCGTTGCCACAAAAACGACACTTTTTACTCACTATCCGATCTCTCCTACGATTCAGCTACTAAATTACAAAATAAATTCCACTCAAAGAGTGGAAACTGAAGTTTGCGCAAACAGGATTATTTTGGTTGATTCCAAAAGAAATCTTTATCCAACTGTCCTGTTTGCAATAAATACTCCAATTGCTTCAAGCGAGTAAACCCTCTGGAAGTAAATACATCAGCAGTCATTTGAATTCCACTAAACAACTCAAATAACTGTTTTGCTCCCCGCCGTGCATCCCACTCACACTTAAACCCTGGTAAGGTAGAGTTAATCTTCTCAAAACTGACTCGGTAACTGCGATTATCCGATCCACTGTCCCCAAAACTAACCTGACAGCCAGGAAAAGCTTCAGCTACAATTTCGGCGATTTCTCGTACTTGGTAATTGTGCGCCGTATCCCCAACGTTGAAGATTTGATTGTGAATGATGTCCCGTGGTGCTTCTAAGGCACAAATAATCGCTTTACATATATCTAGTGCGTGTACTAAAGGTCGCCAAGGCGTACCGTCACTCGTCATTTTGATTTCCTTTGTCGTCCATGCTAATCCAGCTAAATTGTTCAGGACGATATCAAAGCGCATCCGTGGCGAAGCACCAAATGCTGTAGCATTTCTCATGAATGTAGGCGAGAAGCTGTCATCTGCCATTGCCGTTAAATCCCGCTCTACCAAAGCTTTACACTCGGCATAGGCAGTTTGCGGATTCACAGGAGAAGCCTCTGTCACATCTCCCTCGGTGGCAACACCGTAGACGCTGCAAGAGGACATGTACACGAAACGACGAATACCAGCAGCTTTGGCTAAATTTGCTAACCGTACTGAACCTTTGTGGTTAATGTCATAAGTAATATTGGGTGCGAGTTGTCCAGTAGGATCGTTGGACAATTCTGCCATATGAACGATCGCCTCTACACCCTGCAAATCTTCTGTAGTAATGTGGCGAATATCTTTATTTAGGGTTCGAGCAGTCGTATCAGTCCCGTTATACAACCAGCCAACTTTGTAGAATCCGGTGTCTACTCCTAGAACTTCATGTCCCCGTTTGATTAATAGTGGTGGTAGTAAACAGCCTAAATATCCTTCTGTACCTGTAACTAATACTTTCATTTATAATTATTCTTCCTATACTTTGACTGTGTTTGCCTGGGAGGGGGATTGGGAAATTGCAGCAACAATTGCCTTACCAATCTCTAGCGAAGAGGTAGCGGCTGGGGAAGGAGCATTACAAACGTGCATAGCATTTTTTCCTGGCACGAGTAAAAAATCATCCACCAAACTACCATCAGCTTTGAGTGCTTGCGCTCTCACTCCCGCGTGAGTTGGCACGACATCTTGTTCTCGCACCTCTGGAATCAATTGTTGTAGACTCCTGACAAAGGCAGCTTTACTCCAAGAACGAACGATTTCTTTAATTCCTTCATCGGCGTGTTTGGCAGCTAATTTCCAAAAAGCTGGATAGGTTAGCACTTCTGCCAAATCCTTGAAGTCAAAATCTGTTTTGTGATAGCCTTCACGCTTGAAACTCAAGACTGCATTAGGTCCAGCGTGAACGCTGCCATCAATCATGCGGGTAAAATGTACGCCCAAGAAGGGGAAAGCCGGATTGGGTACGGGGTAGATCAAGCCTTTGACTAAGTAGCGTTTTTCTGGTACGAGTTCGTAGTATTCGCCACGAAAAGGTACGATTTTGGCTTGGGGATCGGCTCCGCTCTTTTTAGCAATGCGATCGCTTTGCAGCCCGGCACAATTGATCGTAAACTTTGTCTCAAAGCTACCAGAGTTAGTGTCTAGCACTGTCCTGTTGCTCGTATGTCGGATTCGTTCTACCTTAGTACCGAGCTTTAATTCTCCACCCTGAGCTTGAATTATTTCGACATACTTCTGCGCAACCTTTTTGTAGTCCACGATTCCGGTTGTAGGGACGTGGATTCCTGCCAAACAGCTGACATGCGGTTCGTATTCCGCAACTTCTGCCGCACTCAACTTTCTCACGCCCAAGCCATTAGCTATACCTCTTTCATAAAGATTATCTAGTAATGGCAGTTGCGCGGTAGTCGTGGCAATAATGACTTTGCCGCAAACTTCATGAGGAATATCGTGCTGCTGACAGAACTCTACCATCGAGCGACTGCCTTCTCGACAGAATCTAGCTTTGAAGCTACCTGGCTTGTAGTATATGCCTGAGTGGATTACGCCGCTGTTGTTCCCAGTTTGATGAGATGCCCAATCGTCTTCTTTTTCTAAGACTAGAATTTTGGCATCGGGGTAGCAATCGCCTAACGTCATGGCTGTAGCCAACCCTACTATCCCACCACCAACGATCGCGAAATCATACGTGAGATTATTATTCATGCGATTGAAGTGATTAGTATTACACTTGTACAGACGGGTTTAGCGATCTATTAAACGATCGTTTATCTGAGAATTAAGATATCAACCCGCCCCTACTTAACTCTTGACTTACCTACCATACTTTCCAAGGAGCAGTGCCACTGTTCCAAAGTTCTTCTAGCAGGTGCTTGTCTCGCAGCGTGTCCATCGGTTGCCAAAAACCAGGGTGCTTGTAGGCTGATAGCTCATCCATCTGCGCCAGTTTTTGTAATGGCTCTTGTTCCCAAATTGTCCGATCGTCTTCGATCAAGTCAATTGTTTCTGGTTCTAGAACAAAGAAACCACTATTGACCCACGCTCCATCGCCATCTGGTTTTTCTCTAAAGCTAGTAATCTTGGTCTGATCTCCTTCCAGATGAATCGCACCAAAGCGTCCCGGTGGTTGGCTGGCGGTTAGAGTTGCTAAAGTATTTTGCTCTTTGTGAAATTTGACTATCTCTTTGATATTTACGCTACTCACGCCGTCGCCGTAGGTGAAGCAGAAAGTTTCATTACCAATATGTTCTCTAACGCGCTTGAGTCTTCCACCAGTCATGGTTTTATCACCCGTATCTACTAGAGTGACTCGCCAAGGCTCGGCATAACCACAGTGAACGTTCATTTGATTAAAACGCATGTCAAACGTTACGTCTGACATATGCAAAAAATAGTTAGCAAAGTATTCCTTGATTAAGTATCCTTTGTAACCGCAACAGATAATAAAATCATTAATACCAGAGGCAGAGTAAATTTTCATAATGTGCCACAAGATCGGTCTGCCACCAATCTCCACCATCGGCTTTGGTTTGACGGTGGTTTCCTCACTCAGACGAGTCCCAAGCCCTCCAGCCAGTATGACTGCTTTCATGCAAGCACCTCAAAACTTTGCAGGTTTCCTCTTGTCTTTCCAATCGATTGCTTTGTCACTGTTTTGCTAATTTTATAAACAAGTATAAATTAACCATCTGCGTAACAATAGTAGTATGCAGATTGCTTATATAGTGTAAAGACACAGTAAATATACTTTATGGTATATAAAAACTTAGTAAAGAACTTGTCGAACCAAAGCTAAGTTTGTAAACTTTCTGCCCTCACAAATAGCACGATGTAAATAGCACAATTGAAAATGTTTAATTCGATGCTCCAGTCTTCCGCGTGCGGCTAGCTAGCGTCGAACTGCAAGCCATGCTATTTCTCAAACTATTGCTGTCATGCGATCGCCCCTACAAGATCGCTCTCCTCATAGCTCTCCTCACACCCTACCTGAATAGTTGTTCGAGCGCAACTCTGTTGCTGCTCCTTCATGTTTGAGCGGCGGTTTGAGACGCGATCGCCAACTTGCAACTTTAACTGAGACTAGTACGAGTTCGATCGGCAAACTACAAAAAAACTCCTCTTTGCGAACTTCTATTACTAGAGCAATACCTTTTATGCAGCTAAAAAGCCAATGAGAACACGTACGTGATGCTATTTCGGCTCGATAAATTCAGTATTCATACGGTTACTTGCTACTTTGAGCTAATGTCATGATCGAGGCTACATTATGACGGGAGTTTAATTAGCTTTATTACCGATCGTTTTTCTTTTTTGCTTTCACATCTGAGCTTAACAGAAAGTCAAACAACAGAGTAAATTTACTCATTATTTTTTAAATTTGAAAGGTTTTTCATATTATTACTACATTTTGAATAAACTACGATTTTCTATTGATATTCCGAACTTGACAACGAGCGCAAAATTTTTTGTAAGTCAATAAATTATCTTATGATGACAGAACCGATAGCAAGCCATGATTTTGTCAGTCATCTTAATACTTTAAAACAAGAGAGGTTCAGCGGGCAATTATTACTAAAAAGCTCTGTAGGGCAAGAGTGGATTATTTATCTATTTCTAGGAAGAATTTTATACGCCTCTGGGGGAAATCATACCGTTAGACGTTGGTATAGAGCTTTAAAATCGCATTGTCCGCAAGTCGATATTCAACAGTTAAAGCTATCTGCCGTTCTCTCTAACGCTTTAAATAGCTCAGATAATTGCTGGGAATGCCACTTGCTCAATGCAGGAATAGAGAAACAGCAAATTACCAGAGAGCAAGCAGGAAAAACGATCGCGGCGATTGTCTCTGAAGTCATGTTTGATATCACTCAAGCCATGCACGTAACATATCAGAGCAAGACAGATAACATTGCATTACCACAATTAGCACTACTCGATCCAGGGCAATTATTATCAGAAGTACAACAAGTTTGGCAGCTCTGGCAAAAAGCAAAAGTTGCGGATCGCTCGCCAAATAAAGCCGCAGTTATTAACCAACCAGAACAGCTTCAGGAACAAGTATCGCCTGCTGTTTATCAAAATCTAACTAAACTGCTAGACGGACAGCGGACATTGCGAGATCTATCAGTAGTCATGAATCGGGATGCCAAAGATGTCGTTTGTTCTTTGCTACCTTACATTCAAGCAGGTTTAGTCGAACTGATTGATATTCCAGATTTAGCACCGCCAGTCGCTCCAGCAGCGCCAGCCACAACGCCGCCATCTACACCTTCTGGCAAAGGACCGCTCATTGCTTGCGTAGATGATAGCCCGTTAGTCTGTCAAAGCATGGAACAAATTTTGACAGCCAACGGCTACAGATTTTTTGCCGTTCAAGATTCTCTGCGCGCGATCGCTGGTTTGTTGAGCCGCAAACCAGACTTAATTTTTTTAGATTTAGTCATGCCAAATACCAATGGATATGAAATTTGCAGCCAGTTACGTAAAGTTTCTGCTTTCCGTATCACTCCCATTATTATCCTCACTGGTAATGATGGCATTATCGATCGAGTTCGTGCCAAAATTGTCGGGGCTTCAGATTTTCTGAGTAAGCCAGTAGATGCAGAAACAGTTTTGTCGGTAACGTCTAAACATCTTAACAGTAATTCTTTGGTAGAAGATCTTTAAAATGACTCATTATGATGTAGCTGTCCTCGTTTGCACTGCCTTAAATCCGATCGCTTGTAATCGATCTAAATGTTAGTTTATTTTCATTTGTTCTAGAGGTTGAAGCCATGAGTACAGTTTTAGTCGTCGATGACTCAATGACAGAAATGCAAGTCATCACTAGTTGCTTACAACGCGGCGGTTTAAGCGTTCAAACAGCAACCAGCGGAGAAGAAGCTTTAGTTAAAATTAGCAGTCAAAAACCAGACGTAATTATTTTGGATGTCGTGCTACCAGGTCGGAGCGGTTTTGAACTTTGTCGCGATCTCAAATCAGAAGCAGGAACGAGCATGATTCCTGTTGTCATGTGTTCTACAAAAGGTAGCGAAATGGACAAATTCTGGGGCATGAAGCAAGGTGCAGATGCTTATATTACCAAACCTATCGATCAAGAAAAACTACTACAAACTGTCAAGCAACTGTTGAAATGATTGGAATTAATATAACGATTGCTTGGCACATTTGCTAGCCAAGAACTGCTAGGAGAGCGGTCATGATATCGGAATTTACAACCAGGGGTGTAGTAGCAGGAAATCCAAATGCAGAAGAAGCTGCTGGCTCAAAACAGCAGTTTTTGCGATTGCATTTGCCACCAGATACGACTGCCATATTGCCACTAGCCCAAATCGCAGAAGTACTGACCGTACCCACTGCTCAAATTGTACCTATTCCCCATTTACCTGCTTGGGTCATGGGTGTTTATAACTGGCGAGGCGAGATTTTGTGGATTGTCGATCTCGGTCACAAGATCGGACAGGCTCCCCTATACCAACAAGGAACTAGTCGCTCTAGTTACACAGCAGTGGTAATTCACAGCACTCAGCAGGTTGCTGAAAGACAAAGCGATCGCAAAACAGGTAAAAAAGTGCTGGGATTATTAGTGAATCAGGTGGAAGACATGGAATGGTGCAACCCCGATAACATTCAATCCCCTCCCGCATCTGCTGTCACCCCTGAGTTAGTGCCGTATTTGCGTGGTTATTTTCCCAAACCGAATGGCGAAATCTTGGTGGTGTTAGATGGCGACTCCATCATCGCTGGAATGCCTCAACCAAAGACAGAAACTAGTTGAAATGCTTGAGCTAATTTCATCTTGCCCCATGACTAAACTTGCAGGTGAAAGTTTCCATCTCACCACTGATTTCTAAGTTAACGACTTAAACTATGAATTCTCCTTCCCAACCAAACTCAGCTAAAAATATTCATAAGGGTAACTACAACGAGCCTTTTTATGACGATACGTCATTTAGCGAGCAGCCAATATCGGAAACTGAAGAGCGGCAAAACTTTAAACAAGATCCTAGCGAACTAGAGCCGAACCAACAACCAAGCCAATCTGGTAAAAAAGGACGCAGTTTGAGGTTCAAAGCCACAGCCATAGCAGTTGCCCTGAGTACGACTCCTGTAGTGGTAATTGGGGCAACTGATTATTTCTTGACCAATCAACAATTACATAAAGATGTTACGGAAAGCCAACTATTACGAAATGAAGCTCTGAGTAAAGAGCTATCAAATTTCATGGTTGAGCGGTATGGCGATATTCAAGTGCTAGCAAATTTGCCCATCCTAGCAAATCCTAAAGTAGTAGCAATCACAACGCCGCAAGAAAAGCAAAGCTTATTAGATCGATATATCAATGCCTATGGGGTATATAGCAGCATTGCTATGTTCGATCTCAATGGCGATACTGTGGTGCAATCTAAAGGGAAACCAATTGCCAATCACAAGGATGCCGAATATTTTCAGCAAGCGCTGAAAACTGGTCGCCCTTTCATTAGTCAACCAGCAGTCACTAAATCAACAGAAAAATTAAGTCTTCGAATCGCCGCACCAGTTAAAGATTCTCTGACTAACCAAATCATTGGTGTCGTTCGCGCTCAAATTCCAGCCGAAGCAGTGAGCAAGTTGCTAGAAAAATATGGTGCGAGCGAACAAGAATTTCTAGTGATTGATGCTAACGGAAAAGTTTTGGGTTCTCAAGATGTCACCGATTTAGGAAAAGAGGCTAAATCGATCTTTCCTAAATTGCAGCAAATGCAAGCAACACTCGCGAGTGGAGCAACCACTGATATTCATACAACTCATAAAGAAGAACACATCTTGACGTACGCTCCTTTTCCAAAAGTAGAGGGGATACCAGATTTAGGTTGGAGTACTGCGATCGCTAAAGAGTCAGCTCAAGCGTTTGCTGCCCAACGAGGACTGTTATTAAACTTTGGTGTTGGTACGGCGATCGCGGCATTTTTAGTCAGCGCGATCGCTGCTTACTTAGTTAACCGCGCGACTCGTCCTATTTTAGATGCGGCAGATGCCGTAGAGAAATTGGGTCAGGGAGAGTTAGATACTCGCATTGCTGTAGAGGGAGAAGACGAACTAGCAATACTGGGAACCAACATCAACCAGATGGCAAGTCAGTTACAACAACTTCTCCAAAATCAAACTACCCAAACTCAACAAGCTAACTTTCTCTCCGAAATTGCCTCTGCCCGCGATGGTGGTTCGGAAGATTTAGAAACTGTCTTCAGCCAAGCAGTGCAAGGAGCCAGAGAACTTTTACAAGCGGATCGAGTCGTCGTCTATCGCTTTAATCCCAATGGGAGTGGTTATATTGCGGCTGAATCAGTGTTACCTGGCTTGCCGCGCGCTCTCGATAACAATGTTGACGATGCTTGTATTAGCGAACAACTATTGGAAGAATACAGGCGCGGTCGCGTCGTTCCTACTAGTAACGTCATGGCGGCGGGTTTCCATCCAGAACACCTGCGTTTAATGGAACGATTACAAATTAAAGCCAATTTAGTTACGCCAATCTTGAAAAACGACCAGTTATTTGGTTTATTAATTGCCCATCACTGCGAACAAACCCACACATGGCAACAAGAAGAAATTAACTTCCTCAAACAGCTAGCATCTCAGCTGGGAATTATCTTAAATCGCTTATCATTCCTAGAACAAAAGCAAGCTGCGGTAGAACGAGCATCAATGGTGAAAGATATCACCATTAAGCTGACTCAAGGACTTGGCGTGCAGGAAATTATGGCAACTGCGGTACAAGAACTGCGCCAAGCACTGAATAGCGATCGCGTTGTTATTTATAGTTTCAACGACCAATGGAAAGGCAGAGTTATCGCTGAATCCGTAGGCGAGGGTTTCCCCAAAGCTTTAGGAGCAGATATTGACGACCCTTGTTTTGCCAAAGGTTATGTAGAACGCTATCGTCAAGGGCGGGTACAAGCCACAGAAAACATTTACGATGCAGGTTTAACTGATTGTCATATTGCTCAGTTACAACAGTTTGCAGTCAAGGCAAACTTGGTTGCTCCCGTAATTCGTAGTGGCGAACTCTTGGGTTTACTGATCGCTCACCAGTGCGATGCACCCCGCAAGTGGCAACAAGAAGAAATTGCCATGTTCTCGCAGGTCGCTACCCAGATAGGACTCGCGCTCGATCGCGCCTCTCTGTTGGAACAGCAACAGAATGCCAGAGAATTCTTACAGCGCCGCGCTTTAGAACTCCTAATGGAAGTCGATCCCGTCAGCCGAGGCGACCTGACAATCCGCGCCAACGTCACCGAAGACGAAATCGGGACGATCGCCGACTCCTACAACGCGACAATTAACAGCTTGCGGAAAATCGTGACCCAAGTACAAACCACTGCCAAACAGGTAGCTCATACAACGACGAGTAACGAGCGATCTGTCGGCGAACTATCTCAAGAAGCACTGCGGCAAACTGAAGCAGTTACTGCGGCTTTGGAGCGGATTCAGCAAATGTCAGATTCAATTCTGGCTGTAGCCAATAGTGCCTCTCAAGCAGAGGCAGCAGTGCAGCAAGCAACTCAAACAGTAGCAGAAGGCGATACAGCCATGAACCGGACTGTGGACGGGATGATGGCAATTCGACAAACAGTAGCAGAAACCTCGAAAAAAGTGAAGCGATTGGGTGAGTCGTCGCAAAAGATCTCCAAAGTTGTGAACCTGATCGGTACATTCGCCGACCAAACCAACCTACTAGCACTTAACGCTTCCATTGAGGCAGCTCACGCAGGAGAACAAGGACGAGGATTTGCGGTGGTAGCTGACGAAGTACGAACCCTAGCACGGCAATCGGCAGAAGCAACAGCAGAAATTGAAAGCTTGGTGAAGGATATTCAGACAGAGACAAATGAAGTGGTAGCAGCAATGGAAGCTGGTACGGAACAAGTGGTGACGGGTACTGTACTTGTGCATGAAACGCGGCAAAATCTGCTCAAGATTACGGAAGTAAGCCAACAGATTAGCGAACTCGTAGCGGCGATCGCTTCTGCTGCGGCGTTGCAATCTCAGACATCGCAAGTCGTGACGGCAACAATGACAGATGTAGCCGCGATCGCCGACCGCACTTCCAACGAAGCAACTGTAGTATCTGCGGCATTTAAGGAACTCTCAACGCTAGCGCAAGAACTACAAACTAGCGCCAGTCAATTCAAAGTTAGTTAGTGGTGAGTGGTGCGTGGTGCGTGGTGAGTG
>NZ_PYCI01000006.1:0-87356 GCF_003015105.1 Chroococcidiopsis sp. CCALA 051
AGATGTGTATAAGAGACAGCAATTGAAGATTCTTCAAATCCTTTAGGCAAATTTAGACTACTTTCATTCATTATAATTTTACGTTCTGTAGGTAAAATCATAGCCGCGATCGCACCTTGCTCATCTGGTGCTATTTTCCCACAATCCATGTCTAAACCAAGAGATTCAGCTAAGTATCCTGCATCGAGTGGAAATTTTAAAGGACGTTTACGCTTTGCTTGCACGCGCTGAAGTACATCCAATGCTCGATGCTCGATTTCCTTTTTGGACATGGACTGATAGGGTTTAATAACCTTCAATTTGATTTCTCCTAATCTCGGTTGGTTGTATCTCTCAATAATTTCTGAGCAAATTCAGGTTCGTCTCGCATTCGGCGTAACAAGACAGGCATTTGTTTGTACTTTCTAACCAGTTCTTCAAAAACTTTTGTGTCATCTGGTGTAATGCGACCAGCTAGATGTCTCAGTTCTGCTTCTGGCAAGTCCAAATGCAAAGATAGTTTGTGAATGACATCTTCGCTAGGAGGATAGCCAGCATGGTCGTTCTCTAGTTTCGATAAGTAAGTGTAATCTACCCCGATTAACTTGGCTAACTCGCGCTGACTAAACTCTCTTGCCTTACGAGCTTGACGAATAACTTTACCAAAACTTTGACTCATTTTTTTCTTCCCTTACATATATATCTTGACAAAGTTGATTAAAATGGTCAATATGGTCATGTAAATCAATTTCCTTCAGTGTACAGCATTTTAGCTATATAAAGGTGTGTCTCATTGATTACAATATGAGAAATTAAACTATGCCAAAGATTTGGGAATTTGCTAGTTATAATTTACTGTCTTTATTTTCGCCAGCAGTCGGTTTAGAGCATCTACACTGCGATATGAAAAGGGGTTTTACTAAAGCAAGAAGGCGGGAGCCGCAAGTTGCAGAACTATTACAAAAAGATAATATACATCAGCGAATTGGAATTTTGGCACAAAGAGGAATTTATGAGTTTTATCAAACCTCTTTAATCGCAGACGGAAAAGATGCGATCGCTCAAACAGCAGAAATTTTGCAGTTGAGTCAAGAAGTAGATTCAGTTCGGATAAAAGTTCTTCAAATCCTAGAAAATTATCATCACAATCAGTTTCTAGCTAGTAAGAAAATTATTAAACTCAGTCGAGGCGACGAGGGGTTTCCAGAACCGATTTTAATTCAGCAAGGAAATAATACATTTAAACTATATGCTGCGATGGACTGTGTTTTGCAAGAAGAAGATGGAACATTACATATAGTAGACTTTAAAACTGGAAAATCTGACTTCGATCGCCGACAAGCATATATTTATTTACTAGCCGCTAGCTATATTTACCCGCAGCAAAAAGCTGTTGCTTCATTTTATAACTTGGAAACTTGCCAACAGTCAGAGCGAATTATTGCGTCATCTAGCATACTCAAATCGTTTCAAGTAGAACTATCTTCGCTCTCTCAACGACATCAAAAAGATTTGTATCGCTATCGTCGAAATTTTGACGATTTTAATCGAATTTTTCCACCTAATCCAGGCGTAAGTTGTCGCTATTGTGCTTTTAACTCTATTTGTAAATTTGCCATGACTGAGGCGACTGCATGAATAATGTTATGCAAGAATTTCCAGTTGCTTCATTTCCAACTTTTTTAAGTGAAATTTCACTTCTAGATATTACTCCGAAAAATTTCATTTGTTTTCGATTAACTCCAGAAATAGACCGAAAAATTGGTAATAGCTTTAGTTGGCGATTCAGTCAAAAGTTTCCTGATGTAGTTGTTATTTGGCACAACAAATTTTTCTGGGTTTTAGCCAAACCCAATCGACCGATGCCAAGCCAAGAACAGTGGCGAGAGAAACTGCTAGAAATTTGCGAAGAATTAAAAAAAGATATTGGCGATCGCACTTATGCAATACAATGGGTAAGCCAGCCACAGATTACACCTGAGATTCTTTCACAGTTAGCAGTGAGAGTATTAAAAATAAATTGCCGTTTTTCATCTCCATCTGTAATATCAGTAAATCAAGTAGAAGTCAAACGAGAGATTGATTTTTGGGCAGAAACGATTGAAATTCAAACTCAGATTCAGCCAGCTTTGACAATTACCGTCCATAGTAGTTTCTTCTATCAAAGGCATCTAGAAGAATTTTACAATAATCATCCCTATCGGCAGAATCCAGAGCAACTGTTAATTGGCTTAAAAGTACGAGATATCGAACGTAATAGCTTTGCAACAATAACTGATATCGTAGGTACTATTGCCGACCACAGACAAAAACTACTTGAGGATGCAACTGGCGCAATTAGTAAACAAGCATTGATAGAAGCACCGGAAGAACAGCCAGTCGTTGCCGTACAGTTTGGTAAAAATCAACAACCTTTTTATTATGCAATGGCAGCTTTACGTCCTTGCATAACAGCGGAAACTGCTAAAAAATTCGATGTAGATTATGGAAAATTACTGTCTGCAACTAAAATTCCTTATGTAGAGCGAAAAGAACTTTTAGCATTGTACAAAAAAGAAGCTGGACAAAGTTTAGCTACTTATGGATTTCAACTGAAGATTAGTATAAATAGCCGCAGACATCCTGAATTATTCTTCTCTCCGTCAGTTAAATTATCAGAAACAAAACTGGTATTTGGAAAAAATCAAATTGGCGTTCAAGGTCAAATTTTATCTGGTTTATCCAAAGGTGGCGTGTATCGCCGTCATGAAGATTTTAGCGATTTGTCAAGACCAATTCGGATTGCTGCATTGAAACTTTGCGATTATCCAGCAAATTCTTTTCTGCAAGAAACGCGACAGAGACTCAAACGCTATGGTTTTGAAACTCTTCTTCCTGTTGAAAATAAAAAGGCATTATTGGTAGATAATTTATCTGGAGTTGAAGCGAGAGCCAAAGCTGAAGAAGCTGTCGATGAATTGATGGTAAATCATCCCGATATAGTTTTGACATTTTTACCAACCAGCGATCGCCACAGCGATAATACAGAAGGAGGTAGCTTATATTCTTGGATTTACTCGCGCTTGCTCAGACGTGGAATTGCCAGCCAAGTTATTTACGAAGATACTTTGAAAAGCGTTGAAGCTAAATATTTATTAAATCAGGTAATTCCAGGTATTCTAGCCAAGCTAGGCAACTTGCCTTTTGTGTTAGCTGAACCATTAGGAATTGCCGACTATTTCATCGGCTTAGATATTTCCAGAAGCGCCAAAAAGAGAGGTTCTGGAACTATGAATGCTTGCGCTAGCGTGCGTCTATACGGTCGCAAAGGAGAATTTATTCGCTATCGATTAGAAGATGCTTTAATTGAAGGGGAAGAAATTCCCCAAAGAATTTTAGAAAGCTTTCTTCCCGCAGCTCAACTGAAAGGTAAAGTCGTACTAATTTACCGCGATGGACGCTTTTGTGGTGATGAAGTGCAGCATTTAAAAGAAAGAGCGAAAGCAATTGGTTCGGAGTTTATTCTAGTCGAGTGCTATAAGTCTGGGATTCCTCGGCTCTACAACTGGGAAGAAGAAGTTATTAAAGCACCAACGCTAGGATTAGCACTGCGCTTATCGGCGCGGGAAGTTATTTTAGTCACGACAGAACTAAATTCGGCGAAAATCGGTTTGCCTCTGCCTCTACGCTTGAGAATTCATGAAGCAGGACATCAGATATCGTTAGAAAGTTTAGTAGAGGCGACTTTGAAACTTACCTTACTACATCATGGTTCGCTGAACGAGCCGCGCTTACCAATACCGCTTTTTGGTTCTGACCGTATGGCTTATCGACGGTTGCAAGGCATTTATCCAGGTTTGCTAGAAGGCGATCGCCAATTTTGGTTATGAGGCAAGATTAAAGTAGGATGCGATCGCCTATAAGTGTAAAGAAATATGAATGCTGAAGAACTGCTGAAACGCTATGCAGCAGGGGAAAGAGACTTTACTAAAGCTGACTTAGCCAACGTTAAGCTGATTAACGCTCATTTGGTAGGAGTTAACCTGTGGGGAGCCAACTTAGAAGGAGCAAATTTAGCCAAAGCGAAATTGTGGGGAGCAAACTTAACTGGCGCAAACCTGATTAATGCCAACCTGACGCGCACAAACCTCTGCGGTGCAAAACTAACTGAAGCAAATTTACGCAAAGCCAGACTCAACTACGCCAAATTGTACGGAGCGAACTTAAGTGGTGCTTGCTACGACAATAGCACCCGCTTTTCCCGTGGTTTCGATCCGAACAGTCAAAATATGCGTAAGGTATAACCGTTGAGAGATTGAGAATTGTTAACTGCTCTCTAGCATCAAAGAAGATAGCGTGTTTCCGAATTCTCTTCCATGCAAGCTTACGATGTTGTTATTATTGGTGCTGGTCATAACGGACTAGTCTGTGCGGCTTACTTACTGAAAGCAGGCTATAGCGTCTTGCTTCTAGAAAAACAGCCGATTCCAGGGGGTGGAGCCACTACAGAAGAACTGATGCCTCAAGAAGCACCAGGATTTAAGTTTAACCCCTGTGCTATTAATCACCTATTTATTTTCCTCGGATCGGTGATTCAGGAATTAGAACTAGAAAAATACGGCTTAGAATATCTAACGTGCGATCCAGTTGCCTTTTGTCCCCATCCTGACGGAAAATACTTTCTCGCCCATAAATCGGTAGAAAAAACTTGTGCGGAAATTGCCCGTTTTAGCCAACGCGACGCAGAAAAATATGCTGAATATGCAGATTTCTGGCTGCGCTTTGTGCGTGGTGTCACACCATTTTTCAACGCTCCACCCAAATCTTTAGTAGATATCTCCGGTAACTACGACTTGAAAAACCTGCAAGAGTTGTTCTCAGTGCTGGGTGGTCCCAACGAGACTTTAGACCTTCTACGTACCCTATTCACAAGTCCAGTAGATAATCTTAACGAATATTTTGACGCTGAATTTGTCAAAGCGCCCCTCGCTAGACTCTCAGCAGAATTAAGTTCGCCTCCCTCTCAAAAAGCCATGTCATTTGGAGCAATGATGGCTGTGTTGCGTCACGAACCTGGAATGGCACGTCCGCGAGGTGGTACGGGGGCGCTAACCGAAGCATTAGTTAAGTTGGTCAAAAGTTTAGGCGGCGTAATCCTTACAGAACAAAGTGTAGAACAAATTTTAATCGATCGCGATCGCGCTGTGGGCGTGCGAGTTCGCGGTAGCAAAGAATATCGCGCCCATCAAGCTGTTATCTCTAGCATTGATGCCAAACGGCTATTTCTGCAACTGATGGATGCTAGCGATGTCGATAGTGCCGATCCTAACTTACGCGAAAGACTAGACCGCCGCATTGTCAACAACAACGAAACAATTCTCAAAATTGACTGCGCCTTATCAGAACCCTTGCGCTTTGAAAACCACGACCACCGAGACGAATATCTCATGGGTTCGGTCTTAATTGCCGATTCCGTCAACCATGTAGAACAAGCCCATAGCGAGATTACTCTAGGCAAAATTCCTGATGCAGACCCTTCAATGTATCTAGTCATGCCAACAGGACTCGACCCTTCAATGGCTCCTGAAGGCAAACATACACTCTGGATTGAATTTTTTGCCCCCTATCAAATTGCTGGTGCAGAGGGTACAGGCTTAAAAGGTACGGGATGGACAGACGAGCTTAAAAACAAAGTAGCCGATCGCGTCCTCAATAAACTAACCCAATACTCACCCAATCTCAAGCACTCAATTATTGCCCGTCACGTCGAAAGCCCAGCCGAGTTAGCAGAACGGCTAGGAAGCTACAAAGGCAACTACTACCACATAGACATGACCTTAGAACAAATGCTTTGCTTCCGTCCCTTACCAGAAATAGCTAACTACAAAACCCCAATTCAAGGCTTATATCTCACAGGCGCAGGAACCCATCCAGGCGGCTCCATCTCAGGACTGCCGGGACGCAACTGTGCCAGAATTTTCTTACACGAACAGCATCCCATCGCCGAGACACTCAAAGACGCTAAAAACTCAGTTCAGTCGGCAGTCAAATCAGTATTTACCTAGCTTCGCTCAAATACCAAGTGTATTGCGAATCGAGCGTAGATAAATTTTGCGCCTTTCTTCGAGCCTTCGCGTCTAACGCTACGCTTCGCCTACGGCTGATGCGTGACATCATCATAAACTACAACTCAACACGAAAAAGCGATCGCTTTCATCTAGCGATCGCTTATAAACAGGAGTACAAAATCAAATCACTTTAAAACACCCGTCGGCACAGTCGCGAGTTCAGGCTTATCGATCCGAGGAGCCAAGAAGCCGCTAGCATAAATGCGAGGATTGCTCTGAGCAATTTGGACGTAAGATTCGCGGATCTGGGCATTCACCGCAACCGTCTTGACATCATACATTTGCGTCGCCAGCTTGGGATATAACCCGATACCAATAATCAGCACCAGGAACGAGACAGCAATGAACACTTCACGCGGTCTAGCATCGCCAAACCTTGCCTCGCCAGGTAACACGCAATCAGTCCCGAAGCAGACAGCTTCTTGACTATCCTGGTAATCCGTCCGCAACTGAGTACTCGTTAAAACACACGCAGGGGCGATACCAGAACCGTAGAAGACCTGACGTAGCATCGAAAGTAAATAGACTGGAGTGAGCATCAGCCCTACGGCGGCTAAAAATACCGTCACCGTGCGGAAGGTTGAGCTGTAAATATCGCTGGTCGTCACACCAACGAAGACCGAAATCTCGCTGACAAAGCCGCTCATCCCAGGAAGTGCCAGCGATGCCATTGCACCTATGGTAAATAGAGCGAAGACTTTGGGCATAACCTGAGCGATACCACCCATTTCTTCCATTGATAACGTATGAGTGCGATCGTAAGTTACGCCTGCGAGGAAGAACAGAACTGCGGCAATCAAACCGTGAGACAGCATTTGCAGGAGTGCGCCGCTGATGCCAACATCCGTAAAAGAGGCAATACCTAGTAGGACGAATCCCATGTGGGAAACAGACGAGTAGGCGAGACGGCGCTTCATGTTGGACTGAGCGAAGGAAGCCAACGCACCGTAAATAATATTAACCACGCCTACAGTTGCCAGCACTGGGGCAAAGTAAACGTGTGCGTGAGGTAACATTTCCAAATTCAAGCGAATCAACCCGTATCCGCCCATTTTCAGCAGTACACCCGCCAAAACCATCGATACGGGAGCAGAAGCTTCACCGTGGGCATCAGGTAACCAAGTATGCATGGGGAAAATCGCTAGCTTCACGCCAAAAGCAATCAGCAATCCGGCGTAAATCGGCAATTCAAGCGCTAGCGGATAGTTTTTCACAGCCAGAGCTGCCATATCGAAGGTAGGGTTGCCACCGTAGAAACCCAATGCTAGCCCTGCAACGAGAATAAATATAGAAGCCAGTGCGGTATAGAGGAGAAACTTTGTCGCTGCGTAGCGTCGTTTCGGTCCACCCCAAATCGAGACGAGCAAGTAAACGGGGACTAGCTCGATCTCCCACATAATGAATAGCAGCAATATATCTTGGGCGACAAACACCCCAATCTGGGCAGAATACAGCACCAGCATCAGGAAATAGAATAAGCGGGGCTTGCGATCGACTTGCCACGCCGCAAATATTGAAAGTGTCGTCACCAATCCTGCTAGCAGTACGAGCGGGACAGATAAACCATCAACTGAGACAGCCCAATTTAGACCCAACTGGGGAACCCAGGCATACTTTTCCGCTAATTGAAAAGTTGCGATGCCTGCATCGTAGTGTTGCCAAAAAACGTAGCACATCAGAATCAAGTCCGCGATCGCCACGCCTGAGGCATACCACCGCACGCGCTTGCCGTCTTTATCAGGCAGTACGGGGATGAGTAGGGAAGCTACAAGGGGTAGCAGGACAATCGCGGTTAGCCAGGGAAATTGTTCCGTCATCATGACGTTAAGAATAAATACTTATTTCTTACAAATCATTTTACTAAACTTTGTAAAGGTTTATGAATAAATTTTTATCCCAGTCAACTATCTAAACAAGTCTATAGATGGAGGTAGTTGACAAAAGCACTCATTAGTAGACGAGGCTCGAACAAGGGCGATCGCGTTAGATTATCCTGCCTTAAGATGAAAGCATGAATTTAAACCTTGCTGATGCCGTAACCATAGCAACAGCCGTGCGCGCGCAACAGGTAAGCGCAGTAGAAGTGGCGATCGCCACCCTCGACAGAATTACCGCACGGAATTCAGCACTGAATTGTTTCACCACCGTTACAACTGAAACAGCCTTAGCAGATGCAGCGAAGATCGACCGGGCGATCGCCTCTGGGCAAGATCCAGGCGTTCTAGCTGGCGTTCCCTTTGCGGTCAAAAATTTATTTGATATTGCTGGGATAACGACCCTAGCTGGCTCGAAAATCAATGCTGACAATCCTCCCGCTAGCCGAGATGCTACGGCGATCGCCAGACTGAAACAAGCCGGAGCAATTTTAGTCGGGGCGCTCAATATGGATGAATACGCCTACGGTTTTGTCACGGAAAATTCACACTACGGTGCAACCCGTAACCCGCATGACACAAATCGTATTGCTGGCGGTTCTTCTGGAGGATCGGCGGCGGCGGTAGCGGGGGGAATGGTTCCCCTGACGCTAGGTTCCGATACCAACGGTTCTATTCGCGTCCCTGCGGCTTTATGCGGTGTCTACGGACTCAAACCCACCTATGGCAGATTATCGCGGGCGGGAGCGTTTTTATTTGCCAGTAGTTTCGACCACATTGGCACGTTTACCCGTTCTGTAAGAGATGCGGCGATCGCCTTTGACGTGTTGCAAGGATGGGACAGTCGCGATCCGGTTTGCACGCAACGTTCCCCTGTAGAGACGTTACATGTAGCGTCTCTACAACCGGACAATATTGATGGGTTACGCATTGCCATTGCTGAAGATTATTTTCGGACAGGTGCGGAACCGGAAGCTTTAGCTGCTGTGGAACGAGTCGCCCAAGTTTTAGGTGCAACGCAATACGTTACTATCCCAGAAGCGCACCGTGCTAGGGCAGCGGCTTTTGTGATTACAGCGTGTGAAGGGGCAAATCTGCATTTAGCAAACTTGCGATCGCGTCTTGAAGACTTCGATCCGGCTACCCGCGATCGTTTTTTGGCTGGGGCGATGATTCCTGCGAGTTGGTATATTCAGGCGCAGAGATTTAGACGGTGGTTTCGCGATCGCGTCCGCGCAATTTTTCAACACGTCGATTTGATTCTAGCCCCTACAACACCATGTGTTGCACCATTCATCGGACAACAAACGATTCAGTTAGATGGACGGGAAATTTTAGTTCGTCCCCATTTGGGATTGTTTACTCAGCCGCTATCTTTTATTGGTTTACCTGTTTTATCCGTGCCAATCGCGCGATCGAATGGGTTGCCTTTGGGGGTACAGTTGATTGCTGCACCCTACAATGAGGGGAAAATTTTACAGGTGGCTGCAATGTTGGAGGCTGAAGGTGTTATTGCTGCATCTGTTGTTGACTAATACCAATTACCTATTACTAACATCCATGTTCAAGCAGAACAAATTTCAAGCACCAAAACGCGATCGCGATGGTTTAACTTCGTATATTCTGTTGCAGCAAGGAGATATTTCAACAGATAATCTAGCTGTTACTTGGGTAGATGTTGCGCCTGGTTGCAGTCAACGTCCTCACAGTCACGCACCAGAACAAGTTTATATAATTATTAGCGGTAACGGGCGAATAATTATTGGGGATGAAGAGCAGGATGTAGTTAAAGGGGATTTAGTTCATATACCTTCAAATGTAGTTCACAGTTTAGTGAATGACTCAAGTGAAGTGCTAACTTATATTTCTGCTGCTACACCAGCATTCGACTTGCAGGCACTTTACGATACAGGAAAATTGAGAGCTTCTAGAAGCTCTACTTAACTATTGCCAAACTACTTATGACTAATCCTATAGTGCAAATTCCAATTATCGATTTGCAAACGTTTGTAAATGGAGATGAATCAGAAAGACAAGCTGTTGTCGATCGCGTCTATCAAGCTTGTCATGAAATTGGATTTTTATATATCAAAAATTCAGGTATTTCTTCTCATTTAATCCAACAGCTATTCATGCACTCTCAGCATTTTTTCAATCTTTCTTTTGAAACAAAGACTCAAATAGCGTGGTTAGATGAATCTCATAATAGCGGTTATGTAAGTATAGAAAGGGAACGCCTCGATCCGAAGCAGCCAGGAGATTTAAAAGAAGCATTAAATCTGAATTTAAAATCTATAAATCAACATTTAGAATTTAGGACTGAATTTCGTAGTTGTGTAGTGAATTTCTGGGAGGCTTGCGTACAAGTAACAAACACGGTATTACAAACTTTTACTTTGGCATTACAAATTCCAGAAGACTTTTTTATTGCCAATCATAATGCACAAGCTCATACTTTGAGATTACTGCATTATCCCCCATTACAACAACCTCCAAAACTAGGACAAGTAAGGGCGGGAGAACATTTTGATTATGGTAGTATTACTTTGTTATTTCAAGATGATATGGGTGGATTAGAAGTACAAACTAAAAATGGAAAATGGATTGCAGCTCCAGCGATTCCTGATACGATAATTGTAAATACTGGAGATTTAATGCAACGATGGACAAATCATGTTTTTTGTTCTACCAAACATCGGGTAGCGATTCCAACAGATGAAAAAATGAAGCGATCGCGTTATTCAATAGCTTTTTTCTGCCATCCTAACGATGATACTGAGGTTGCTTGTCTTCCTAGTTGTTGTACGGATCGAGTAGCAATATATCCTTCTATTTCTGCCAAAGATTACTTGATTAGCCGCTTGGAGGCAACTTATTAATACCCTACAGCAGCACCATCACTTCTCGGATCGGCAGCACCGTATTTTATATTAGTTTCAGCGTCGATTAAAATCGCCCCAGCGTGTCCCATCACATCTGTATAATCTTCAACGACTCTAACAGAGTGACCGCGATCGCCTAATTCTCGAACAATATCTGCTGAAACTCTGCCTTCAATTTTAAGTTCGTTGGTAGCGACTCCCCAAGTACGTCCTTGCAACCATCTTGGTGCAAAAATTGCCTCTTCGACATTAAAACCAAAATCGACAATTCGAGTTGCGATCGCAGCTTGAGTTTGAGGTTGTCCTTCTCCTCCCATCGTACCGTAGACTAAATACGGTTTGCCGTTTTGAAATAACATGGCAGGGTTTAACGTGTGAAAAGTACGTTTTTTAGGTTGCAAACAATTTACATGTTGCGGATCTAAGGAGAAAAAACACCCTCGATTTTGTAATAAAATCCCCGTATCGCCTGCAACTATACCCGAACCAAATTCGTAGTAAATACTTTGAATTAAAGAGACAGCGTTACCATCTTTATCTACAACTCCCAACCAAATTGTATCGCCTTTTGGATCGAGAGGTTGTACTTGGTTAGCGGCTTGCTGCAAGTTAATCTGTGCTGCTAGTTCTTTACCACGTTCTGAAGATAATAGCCAATCTAAAGGGATATTTACAAAGTCAGGATCGCTCACATATTTATCGCGATCGCTAAATGCTTGTTTGGTTGCTTCTACAATCAAATGATAGTAATCAGTCGTTCCTTCCCCTAGTTTGCGTAAATCGAAATTATTTAAGATATTTAAAATTGATAAAGAAGCAATTCCTTGAGTGTTGGGTGGTAAGTTATAAGCAATATAATCGCGATAATTGACTGAAATTGTTTCTACCCAGTTAGCAGTATGCTCTGCAAAATCTTGCAGAGTTAAAATTCCCCCGTTATCCTGTAAATCTGCAACTATCTTTCGGGCGATTTCTCCTCGATAAAATTCTGATGCACCTTGAGAGGCGATCGCTGCTAAACTTTGAGCTAAGTGCGGTTGATTAAATATTTCACCTGTTTGATAAACTGTTCCATCTGATTTCAAATAGATTTGACGAAAACCAGAAAATCTTTGTAAATTAAAAAACTCTTCGTCTGCATCAATACTTATTTGAGTCCAGCGTGCTTGATTTTGAGAAGTTGGGAAACCATTCTCAGAAAACTTAATTGCAGAAGCAAAAAGTTGCTGCCAAGGCAAAGAATTATTTATGGTTGCTCGAGCATATTTATATGCTAAGTCCCAGCCGGATACTGCTCCAGGTACGGTATTTACAGCTAAATAACCTCTAAAAGGAATTCTGTCATAACCTTGAGATTGATAGAGATCGATTGTTGCCTTTTCTCCCGCTCGACCGCTAGCATTCAAACCTCTTAATTCTCGTTTTTTGATATTATAAATCAACCAAAAATTATCGCCACCCAAACTATTCATATGAGGATAAACTACTGTTAGCGTAGCAGCAGCAGCGATCGCAGCATCAACAGCATTTCCCCCTTGCTGAAGTATTTCTAAACCCGCTTGGGAAGCTAGGTAGTGAGGGGTTGTGACTATACCATTAGTAGAAATGGCTGCTTTGTTTGTCAAATGAGACATAGCTATTTTTAGGTGAAAAAAGCGCGAATCGCGTTGACTCTTGAGTTTCCTTACCGTCTTCTGTGCTGAGTCACCATTTATATATTACAGGGTATAAACTATACCTTATAAGGTAAAAAACTTGATTGTAGGGAATCGCTTTTACCATTCCAGGGGAAATGCGATCGCAACTATGCTAAAAGAATCTATATTAATTTCTCACAAATGGGAATTTTACCTATGTCAGTCACAATAGAGCAAGACTTAAAGGAAATTTTAGCTAAGCTTGACCAGAGATTGGATAGTTTACAAAAAGATGTTGTCGATCTAAAAGTAGGGCAAACTGAAATTAAAGGAGAAATTAAAACTCTGGGTGAGAGAATAAATGGACTAGATGAACGAGTTAAGAGCCAAGATTTTATCAATCGAGGAATTTTAGTCGGTTTGATTTTAGCTATTCTTGGTGGGTTGGCTAAATTATTTGGTTTTGTCGGCAATCCATAAGAGCGATAATAATGTTTTGCTGCTATGTTTATGATGCCTAATCAAAACCGTTAAAGTTTACAATCGTCAGGATTAGTTATCATCAGGACTAGCACTAGGAATAGGCTCGGAATTTATTGGACTCGGTGCGGTGTTATCGAGGCTGGGAAGCGGTTCGGGAGGAGGAGGGTTCAAAATCCTCTGCCACTCGCCTATCTGCGCTTGAGCGGCTCCGTAGGCGCTGCTGCTGCGCGGAATTTTACGGGCTATATCGATCCCTGCTTGTGGGTTGTACGTCCCTTGGTCTTGTGCTAATCGCAACAAGCGATCGCCCCAGTTATTAATGGCTGGATTCACATCCAATCGTAAGGAATTGCTGTTAGGAACCCGATCCGCCAGCCGAATTGCTTGTGCCAAGGCATCGGGAGTATTCTGCAAAGCAACTTGCTGGGCTTCGCGCCAATCTTGTTCCGCCTGAAGTTGAGTTTGCCATTCCTTAACTTCTGCCTGCGCTGTGGCATGTAGCGCCCGTCCCGCACCAATTTGCCCAGCAGCAGCGATCGCCGCTGGTAGATTGCCGTTATTTGCCAAGTCTCGCGCTTGGTCTAAGAATGGCTGGTCTTCAATCGTTTGGATCTGGCGCGTCCAGTTGCGAATTCGCTTACGGGCTTCGCCATAAAGCGCGCGTCCTTCACCAATTTTACTCGCTTCATCAACTGCTGCTTGTAAAGCGACGACATCGCCTTCAACCACTATCTCGTCGGCACGGTTAAGGTAAGGTTGGTCTTCAAATGTTTGTATCCGTCGCCGCCAGCCGTCAATTTCTCGCTTGGCTTCAGCAGCACGGGGATTCGAGTCTGGAATCATCAAAGCTTCGGCGATCGCTGCATTTAAATCGGCAACTGCCCCTGGTTGAGCTAAGCTGCGTGCTTTGGCTAGATGCTGCACATCTTCAATTTCAAGTTGCCAACGGGCGATCGTATCTTGAGCTTTATAGTAAAGCGGTCGGTCTAGTCCAATTTTTTGCGCTTCGGCAATTGCCGCTTCTATGCTAGAAACAGTGCCAACAAAAGCACTCCGATGTGCCTCAGCCAGGACGGTAAAATCTTGGACTTCTGTTTCTAATTTGGCAACAGCAGGAATTTGATTAGCAATTTCAACCGCTTTGTCTACATCTCTTTTATCTAAAGTTTCCTGGGCTAAATCGAGCATTTTGCGCCCGATATCGGGAATCATTGCTTGAGCTTTCTGATAAAAATAGCTACCTGCTTCAATTGCTTGAATTTGCTGTATGGCAGCTAGAAAATCGTCGGCTCTGCCTCGATTGACCAAATTTTGAATTTTCTCCAATCTTCCGCCATCTTCTCTGGCGGTGGCGATCGCATACTTTAATTCTTCGTATTTTGTATTTGCCCAATAGTTGTTACCGACATTGAGCAAACGTACCGCTGCCATCGAAGCCCGATACCAGTTTTCTTTCGGGATCTGGGACTCGGCTTCAGCATAAATTTTTTCTGCTTCCGCCCAAATCGATTTCCACTTTTCAATTTGCGTTGGGACGGTGGAGGCTGTAGAGACATCTGACGGAATATCGGAGGCGATCGCGATCGCCTCCGATAGCTGTCCGGCTTGAAACTTTTCTTCTGCTAAGGCGAGTAAATCTTGCGACCACTCTGCTAAACCCCGTTCGATTTCTTGACTTAAAGGATGATTTTGTGGTAATGGCTTTACTAAGGCGATCGCTGCCATTAAATCTGGTACAGTTCGTTTTGCCGCTGCGACTTGAGCGCAATGCAACCGCACCGTCCCTGAAGCCAGAGGCCAAAAAATTGCCGGACAATTAGGTGCAGATGGTAACTTAAATAACATCGTCATGGCGACGATCGCCACTCCATTAGCCCCCAACGCTGCCAGAGCTGCCCAAAGCATCCAGTGTTTCCACCACCGCTTGCGTCCGACACTAGGCGGCTCTCCCGATGGAGGTACGCTAGACCACAACTTACCGTCTGTAGCTGATGAAGGGGAAACGCTACCAGATTGTGATGAGTGCGATGGTGATTGTGGCATGACTTCTGAATTGTGCCTTTGCTGGGACAGGTATTGAGACAGCTCGCGATCCGTTGGATATTGAGAAGCGGAGTCTACAGAATGTTGGGTATGAGGCTGATTGCCATTGTCCCCCTTTGCTGGCGGCTGACTCACAGACCAATCCTCTGGCATACTCCGATCGCTCATGACTCGCCCCAATATCTTAAGTACTATGCTTGATTTTGCCTGCTAAGCACATTCATTGTCATCCTATATTGGTCATTGGTCATTTGTCATTGGTAGTTGGTAATGGGTAATTGGTAATGGGTAATTGGTAATGGGCAATTCGCGCCATGCACGCAATTCAGATTAATCGATCGCTCTCTACTGGTCACTGGTCACTGGTCACTGGTCACTGATTAAGACTCTGCCCGTAAATCCAAAATCAACTGCTCTAACTGATTGCTGCTGGCTTTGTAAACTTGTCCGCAAAAATGACATGTGGCTTCGGCTCCGTCATCTTTGGCAATCATGTCTTGTAATTCTGCTTCGCCTAGAATTTTCAGCGCTCCTAGAACGCGCTCAAAAGAGCAACCACAGTAAAAGCGCACTAACTGGGATTCTGGAAAAATCTCCAAATTCATATCTCCTAACAGTTGCTCGAAGATTTGCGGTAAGGTCTTTCCAGCTTGGAGTAAGGGCGTGAATCCTGCTAGCTGAGCAATTCTTGATTCTAATGTTTGTACTAAAGCTTCATCGCGGGCTGCTTTGGGCAAAACTTGAATTAGCAATCCTCCTGCTGCTGTCACTCCTGTAGCGCCGACAAATACGCCTAATACTAACGCTGACGGTGTTTGTTCTGACGTAGCTAGGTAGTGAGACAAGTCGTCGCCAATCTCTCCCGATATTAGCTCTACCGTGCTGGAGTAGGGATAGCCATAGCCAACATCGCGTACGACGTAGAGATAACCCTCTGAACCCACAGCACCGCCAACATCCAATTTACCGCGATCGTTTGGTGGTAGTTCGATCGCGGGATTGCCGACGTAACCTCTTACAGTACCGTCTAAACCTGCATCGACTAAAATTCCCTCTAACGGACCATTACCTTTGACCCGAATATTGACTCGCGAATCAGGGCGTTTCATGCTAGAAGCAAATAACAACCCAGCGGACATAGTGCGTCCTAGCGCTGCCGTCGCCACGTAGGAAAGTTCATGCCGTTTTCTTGCCTCTTCAGTCAGCTTGGTGGTGATAACGCCGACAGCGCGAATTCCCCCATCGGCGGCTGTGGCACGAATTAACCGATCTGCCATGAGAAAACCTTACAATTCTTTACGAAAGCTACTCTATTTATTCTATGTTGGCGATCCGGTAAAAGGTTGAGGGGTGAAGTACGGCTTTCCTGGCTGGCGATCGCAAGTTCGTCAAATTCAAGTAGGGTGGGCAATGCCCACCCTACTACTCCCGGTCGCAATTCCGAATTCCGAATTCCGAATTCCGAATTCAGATAACACTTGGGGGAAAACTAAACATTTTGTTAAAATGCTGACAACAGAGGAAGCAGGAGAATCTCCAACCATGACCCAAACGCCATCCAAAAAGCAAACTGTTATTGCTCCATCCATACTATCAGCAGATTTTAGCCGTCTAGGAGCTGAGATTAAAGCAGTCGATGAGGCTGGAGCTGACTGGATTCACGTTGATGTCATGGACGGTCGATTTGTGCCTAACATCACCATTGGTCCGCTGATTGTCGAAGCAATTCGCCCTGTAACTCAAAAACCTCTGGATGTTCACTTGATGATCGTAGAGCCAGAGAAGTACGTTGAAGATTTTGCCAAAGCAGGAGCCGATATTATCTCCGTTCATGCCGAGCATAATGCTTCCCCTCACCTCCACCGCACGCTCGGTCAAATTAGAGAATTAGGGAAACAAGCAGGGGTCGTACTCAATCCTTCTACACCATTAGAACTGATCGAGTACGTACTAGAACTTTGCGACTTAGTGCTAATCATGAGCGTTAACCCAGGCTTTGGTGGTCAAAGCTTTATTCCATCTGTCGTACCCAAAATCCGCAAACTGCGCCAAATGTGCGACGATCGCGGTTTAGATCCCTGGATTGAGGTTGATGGTGGATTGAAAGGCAGCAACACTTGGCAAGTCCTAGAAGCAGGCGCAAATGCGATTGTAGCTGGTTCAGCAGTATTTAAAGCTAAAGATTATGCTGAGGCGATCGCAGGCATTCGTAACAGCAAGCGTCCCGCACCTGAGTTGGCAACCGTTTAGAAAACATAGCATTTCTTCTCGTTAGAATTGCAATACATTTCAATCGTAGGGGCGTACAGCGTGCGCCCCTGCTACTATATATACTTTTTGAAAGCGGCTATATCTAAATCAGTAATATATTCGGGATTGCCTATTCTTAACTTTGTATTAATTCCATACTTGTAAGATTGAAATTGCTATTCACTGCTCGCGTTAGATCGAATTTATGAACGACCGATTAGAGCAAATCCTGATGCAACAACTTCATTTGATTACCAAGCTGCAAACCAAAACTGATGAAATTTTGAGCTGGAATACTTCAACTGAATCCGCAGAAGCTACAGCAGCTTATTTTCAAGCTTTGGAAAGCGCGGTTGATGGTTTGGAAAGTTTGTCTGAAGTTTACGAATATTTTGAAGACTGGAGTTTAGCAGAAGACGAAGTTGCAGAAGTTATTTCACCCTAAATTGTCAAAATTCTAGCAAAAGTCGAGCTAGGTCGATCGCTCTGACGCGGATAGATGCTTGTGAATCAATTTCACAACTGCATCAGCTTGCACGGGTTTGTCCAGACAATCCGATGCACCCACAACCATCGCCCGCACGCGATCGATCAAATTGCCGCTGAGAATGACGATCGGCGTATCGCGGAACGCATTAATCTTACGGATGCGCGTGCAAATTTCATAACCATTTAGTTTTGGCATGACGAGATCTAAAAAGATCATGTCTGGTTTTTGACTTAACAAAGTCGCAAGCGCCCGCAAAGGATCTTGAATGTCTATAAACTGATATCCTGCATCCGTAATAATGTTCCGCATCACCTCGCACACTAATGGACTATCATCAATACAAGCGATCGTCGGTTTCAGTGCTATTGGCGTAACTGGTGGTTCTGATGCAACCTCTCCAGCCGTGGGCATAGCCAGATCGGGAATGTCTGTGAGTTCCACCATGTCGTCTTGAAGGTAGGGTGACAAAGTGTAGGATAGCTCTAAAACTTGACGCTTCATGAGTACGGCTAAATCGCGTAGTGTCCGCCGTCCGTCTAGTAGTGTAGTCAACTGACGGTATGTGTTGGGGGAAGTTTTTCGTTGCAATAATTCTGGATTTCTGAGGATCGGAGCTTGATTGGGACAAACATTTGTTAAGTTAGCGTGTTGCCAGTTACGCCACATTTGATAAGCTGACGCAAGTGCTTGCTCGATGTCCATGAGTAATAATTGCAACCCAGAAGAATTTTCGATCTGCACCTGATATTTGATAACTTGCCCAGTTTGCAAAATATCAAATAGCACTTCCGTGATACTACCGCGCACGATTTGCGTGACTTGCTTACTGGTAATTTGCTCCTGTTTGAGCCATAAACTCAGAACTTGATACTCCCATGCCGAGCCAGCTAGATCGGTTGGTAATTTCAGTCGATCGATTGAAATTTGCGGGCAGTGCGTGACTATAAGCCTTTGCCACCTGCGGATGGGATGCATCCCTCCAGTAGCATATAAAACTCGACCGGAGTACAGATAAAAAGTCCACTCTTGCCCCGAAGCACTGGTGACAGATAGTCTGCCAGTCACTTGAGCTGACTTGAGCGAAAGAAACTCGGCAACAAAAATATTTGCGTTGTCGCGATCGCCATGATGTTCGTCGTGGGATGGTTCCGGTTGGCGTAACGCTGTTTGCTTTTTTAACCGCGCGGCGATCGCCCCTAATAAATCTTTTTTTGAGAACGGTTTAGTTAGGTAATCATCAGCACCTAATTCCATCCCTTGGCGCAAATGAGTTTTATCTGCTTTGGCTGAGAGAAAAATGAAAGGCATCAGCGCTGTAGTTGGTTCTTCGCGCAGCAACTTCAACACTTCATAGCCGTCTAATTCCGGCATCATCACATCGCACAAAATCAGATCGGGTTTATGTTCCCAAGCCCAGGTAATACCAACGTGACCGTTCTCTGCGGCAACGATTTCGTATCCCTCCGTCGCTAGCAGCTCGGTAATATTTTCTCTAACTGCCTGCTCGTCTTCGATGACCAGAATCTTTGTCATTTCGCTCTACCTGCGGATCTCATGCCAGTCTCAGTTATCAGTTCTCAGTTATCAGTTATCAGTTATCAGCGAACAGGGTGTGGGGTGTAGGGTGTGGGGAATTGGTAGTTGGTAGTTGGTAGTTGGTCGTTTTCTTCCTCAGCTCCCTTGCTCCCTTGTCTCCCTTGTCTCCCTTGTCTCTCTTGTCTCCCCCCTCTCCCTTGTCTCCCTTGTCTCCCTTGTCTCCCTTGTCTCCAACTCCCGACTTACGACTTTTCTCTTCAGCTTCCTACAGAAATGTGTTTGCCAATCATTTGCAATAACTTTTCTGTTTGTACGGGTTTTTCTAGGTAATCCGAGACTCCTGCTGCTTGCGCTTGGGCGCGGTCGATCGCATTACCACTAAGGATGACAATCGGTGTATCGCGGAAAGCTGCAATCTTACGCAGTCGCGAGCTAATTTCATAGCCGTTCAAGTTGGGCATAACCAGATCTAAGAAAATTAAATCTGGCTTGCGCGTCAGCAAAGTTGAGATTGCCCGTAGAGGATCTTGAATTGTTAATACCTGATAACCTGCATTGGACAGCATTTGATCCATCGTTTGGCAGACGAGAGGGCTGTCATCGATACAAGCAATTAGGAGCGATTTGGCAGCCGTAGATGAGGCGGGTGCAGCTGATGTTGGTGGTGTTGCAGGTTGTGCGGTGGCTGCGTGTGGTAGTGGTAGGTCAGGCAGTTGGACTAATTCGACAATCTTAGATTGAAAGTAGGGTAGGAGAGACACAGCAACTTCGGCAGCTTGACGCTTCATCAATACTGCCAGTTCGCGCAGCGATCGCTTGCCATCGAGTACTGCTGTCAGTTGACGGTAGACAGCTGGTGAAGTTTGTTGTTGTAAAGCTTCTGGCTGTTTGACTAGGGGGGCATAGTTGGGTAGAAGCGAAGTTAGATTGCTCGATTGCCAAGCTTGCCATAGTTTTTGGGCTGGGGTGAAGACTTGCTCCCACTCTAAAGCAAGAAGTTGTAAAGGCAAGGCTTGCTCCGATTTTTGGTAATTGATTTGCCCTGCCTGCATCATGTCAAACAGGACTTCGACAACACAATCGCGCACTATTGGGGCAATGTGTTCGCGACCGATCTGTTGTTGTTTCAGTAACAAGCCGAGTAATTGATATTCCCAAGCAGGTCGAGTAAAAAGCTCTGCTGGTAAATTTAATTGAGTCAGTTGAATTTGGGGGCAGTAAGTCGAGACGTGCCTTTGCCAGCGCCGCGCTAAATGCATCCCTCCTGTAGCGTACAACAAGCGCCCCTGATGCAAGTAAAAGTCCCAAGACTGAGCCGTGGCGCTTTTAACATTTAATTTGCCAGTAAATTGAGCCGATTGGAGTGCTGCTAGTTCCTGAGCAAATGCGTTGAAGTCTTGATATTGAGCTGGTGCAGGCGTGGAAGGAGCATTAATTATGGGTTGAGGTGCGAGCGAAATGCGATCGCTGTTGAATAGAGAAGCCTGCAAAAGTTCTGCATATTGGACGATCGCATCCCGTCTTTTCAGCCGCGCCGCCACTGTATCTAGTAGTTCGTCAGGAGTAAAGGGTTTTGTAATGTAATCGTCAGCTCCCAAGTTCATGCCATGACGGATCTCAGCTTTTTCCACCTTGGCAGAGAGAAAAACAAACGGCAGCAGTGCAGTGGTTGGTTCTTGACGCAGCGATCGCAATACTTCGTAGCCATCTAACTCCGGCAGCATCACATCGCACAAAATCAGATCGGGTTTGTGTTCGCTTGCCCAGTCCAAACCAACTTGACCGTTATCAACTCCAACAACCTCATAGCCCCCATCTTCCAAACAGTCTAGGATGTTGTCTCTAATCAAACGCTCGTCTTCTATAACTAAGATCTTTTTCATAGGTCATGCCTAAATTGTCTAAATTCAACAAATTTCTATTTGGCTCATTGTCAATAGCGGCAAACGAGCATTTTTATATAAATGACTGTCTCCATAAAACTTAAATTTGGTTTTGAGAGAGTTTCTTACTTCAGGTCTAGTTTGCCCAGTTTGGCATCGATACTTACTATCCGCAGCAAGAAGTCGATAAAATATAGACAACTCAATCGGTGAACAGCAAACACATGCCTCCTCGTTGGCCCCGTAAACCAGACCGCCGCGATCCTGCCTATCGACGTTTAGACGATCGCATGAACTTTGCTACCCACGTAGCGATTTTCGCTGCCATGAATTCCGGTCTGTGGTTCGTCCACATTCTCAAAACCACAGCTTGGGAGTGGTTGCCTTGGTTAACAGGGGGATGGGCAACTGTATTATTAGGACATTTAATTTACATTGCCGCGATCGCCAACTATTCTGAGTCAGCTGCGCCAGATACACCGCCCAAATCTACCTAGAGAGTCAGTTATCAGTTGTCAGTTATCAGCTATCAGTGAAGAGTGGTAATGGGTAATTGGTAATTGGTGAGTGAGGCAAAGAGGCTTTCTTGCAACAGGCTTTTGACTTGCGACTTATCCATTACCCTTTTCAAATAGAAGGAAGTTCAGTTTTATGGCTAAACAAAGTACTTCAGAAGTTATTGAAGCGATCGCAGCTGAAATCGGCGAAAACGTATATATAGATATTGCCAAATGGCATCTTTATCTTGCCGATGCCAAACTTCATACCCTGCTTGCCGAACAACTCTATCCCATTTTGACGGCGCGATCGCTCTCAGAAGATCGAGTCCAGCAAGTTTTACAAAATATTCCCGTTAAACTTGGGGGCGGGAAAAAAGAAATCCCCCTAATTGACTTGATACCAGCCCGAGGTCAAACTGACTTAATGGAGATTTTGCAGAAGTATCAAGATGAAATGTAATGGGTAATTGGTAATTGGTAATTGGTAATTGGTAGTTGCTCCCTTGTCCCCCTTGTCCCCCTTGTCCTCCTCAGCTCCCGAGCGCCTCCTCAGCTCTCTTTCCCTCCCGTACGGGCGGGTTTCTAAACCCGCCCCTACTGACTCCCGGCTCCCCTTTTAGTCAACCGAGCCACTAAAAAATCGATTTCTGGCAATTTCATCCGAGTGGCGATGAGGGCAAAAATTCCAATGCCTACTAACCCAGAAGCGATCGTTTGCAGCAGTAGTAAAACTAGTCCCTGACTACCGAAGAAATGTTGCAAACTCCAAAGAGTTCCCCAACTAGCGATTCCGGCGGTAAAACCACTGGCAATTAAACCTAAAATGGGTAAACTCCATTGCCGCAATGGTAAGCCGTGGAGTTTACGATGCAAGATACCCAAAAACACCAGCGTCGAAATCGTATTGACTCCTACTGTTGCCAGTGTAATTCCAGGTGCGCCAAAAGGTTTGATGAGGATAAAATCTAGTAGAGCGTTGAGAAATATATTTAACAAACCAACGCGGAAGGGCGTTTCTCCATCTCCCAAAGCATAAAATACTCGTACCAAGACATCGCGCCCTAAGTAGACAAACATACCAATGCCGTAGGCAACTAAAATTGAAGCTACGAGTTGCGAATCATCTTGTTGAAAGGCTCCGCGTTCGTAAACGATTCGGACGATTGGCATCGCTAGAGCCGCAAACAAAGCTCCTAAAGGCAGCATCGTGAGAGCCGTTAGAATCAATCCCTGACGCAGTCGCGATTTCAAATTGTGCCACTCCAATGGATCGGCAAGCCGAGAGAGAATTGTAAATAAGGGGAGCAAAATGACATTGGAAATGATGCCCAGGGGAGTCTGAACGATCAAGTTAGCGTAGTTGAAAGCAGCAGCTGCCCCAGGAATGCTGGAAGCAAAGAAAAAATCGGTGAACAGATTAATTTGTAGCATTCCAGAAGCAAAAACAGCCGGAGCCATCAACTTAACTGCTTGCCGTACGGCAGGAGAGCGAAAATCAAATCGCAGGCGCAGCGTACCAAGTCGTAATCGCCACTGTACGATTAATTGTACGATCCACTGAAATAATGCCCCTGCTAGCGTTCCCCAGGCTAAAACTTGCCCGCCAATTGCCACATAAGCAGGAGAAATTATTTGGCTCCCCAAAGATAAATATAAGATTCCCAGCCCCAAAATAATCGTGATGCTAGAAAGTACGGGGCTGAGAGACAGCAACCAGTATTGATTGGCAGTATTGAGCGTGCCAAAACCAATCCCAATTAATCCCGACAGTAATATCATCGGAGACATAATTCGCAATTGCTCGGCGGCGATCGCGTGGGCTGTCTGGCTCAATTGCGGACCCACCAAATAAATTAATCCATCCGCCGACAAGAACAGGGCGATGGATACGAGCAACAACACTCCGCTAACTAGAGTCGTGATGCTTTCCACTAGGGGAGCGGCTTCCTGTTTGCTACGCTTTTCTAAGATGCTGACAATCGTGGTGTGGATTGGACCATTCACACCTCCCAGCAAGATTAAAAAGAAACTAGGGACGATGTAGGCATAGTTGTAGGCGTTAGCAGCTATACCCGTACCGAAAGCCGCCGCGATCGCCTGTTGGCGAAACAAGGCAACTAATTTACTCAACAGGGTTGCTACTGCAACGATCCCCGCAATTCCAGCTAAAGTTCGAGATTTTTGTCGATCGGACACAACTAGGGACTCGGGGCTAGGGAAGCTGAGGGGGTTGAGGGAGCACAGCAGTTACGCACTTGAAGTTTCAGATCTCGATCCCCCCTATACTCCCTTAACAAAAAAGGGGGGGGGAAACTAATGTCCTCTTTTTAACTCTGTTGGGGAATCGACTGCGTAACTTCTGAAAACTATTTAGGGAACATTATAAATATGCCACTCCTGAATTCCCCAATGGCTGAGAACAGCTTCAGCCTTTTGGATCTCATCCTCTGTAGCTTCTACGATCGCTAAGTAATCTCCTTGGTTGAATCGCTCGCTGTAAAATCTGGCTTGTTCTTCGGGGACAAACCAACCTCGCAGCGCCCCATGCAGTCCGCCGGCAACTGTAGCAGCTCCACTACCTAAAATAACCGCTACCATACTTTCCACAGCCAAGGCAGGACCCACTCCAGGGACTAGCAAGATGCCCAGTCCAACAATTAAAGTCATTAATCCTACTCCTGTACTCCCTGCAAGCGCGCCTTTTATCGCACTTTCAGCTCGTGTAATTGGCGGTCGTTGAATGACATTACAACCTAGAATCTCATCGCCTTCGGGGGTTTTTGTCACCATAGAAATCTTCTGCATGGGGAAGCCAATGCTTTGCAGCTCGGTAAGTGCCTGTTCTGCGTTTTGACGATGAGAAAATATACCAATACCATGTTTAAGGTTACGATCGGTCATATTGATTTTTGAAAGTTTGATGCTGTAAAGGTGAATACTCTCTACCAGTAGAGTTGGAAAATAGTTGCCAAGCAATCCGCGCTATAGAGAGGCTACTTGAGAGGTGCAAAACGCTTTAACAGGGCTGCTAGAGCAATCATCGGGATTCCCAAACCAAGACAAATTAAGCCTTGAATCAAGCTCAGTGCCTCAGTTGTAAATAGCTGGTTCATCACGCTCCATTGACTAAAAAGCGTTTGGAAGATGAATACACAACCAATGCCGACCGCCACAGCATAGCCAATGGATTCATCTTTACCGCGTATTCTGGCAAAGAGCGCTGGGATAAATCGACTGATGCTTAACAGGTAAAAAGCTTCTGCTGCAACCAATGCCTGAATTGCCATCGTCCGAGCTAAAGTTTCATTGCCTGTGGTTTGAACGATCCATTCAAACGTGCCAAAAATTACAATCCAGTTGAAAACAGAGACTGTCAGAATCCGTGTCAGCAGGCTACCCGATAGAAGGGGTTTGTTCGTCGGACGAGGAGGTTGTTGCATGACCCCAACAGAGGCAGGCTCAAATGCTAAAGGTACTGTCAAAGCTACGGAGCTAACCATATTCAACCAAAGAATTTGCACCGGAAGAATCGGCAATGCCGTTGACAAAAGTACCCCAATCAAAATCGTCATCGATTCTCCACCATTTACAGGCAAGATGAAGGCGATCGCTCTCAGCAAATTTTTATAAACCGTGCGTCCTTCCTCAACTGCCGCTTCGATTGAGGCAAAGTTATCGTCAGTCAGGAGCATATCAGCCGCTTCTTTCGCCACTTCCGTACCAGCGATCCCCATCGCCACCCCAATATCGGCTTGTTTTAGGGCTGGGGCATCATTAACTCCATCTCCAGTCATCGCCACAATTTCACCTTTGGATTGAAGCGCCTCAACGATGCGGAGCTTTTGTTCGGGTGCAACGCGAGCAAATACCATGCTCTGCTCTACAGCATTTGCCAGTTGCCGATCGTCCATTTGGCTGAGATCTTGACCCGTGAAAACGGGAGCATCTTCGCTTTGGTTCAGCCCGATCTTCTGGGCGATCGCCGCCGCAGTCATTGCATGGTCGCCCGTAATCATTTTGACTTGGATACCAGCCGACTGACAGGAATGAATTGCTTCAATCGCATCTGGGCGAGGTGGGTCGATCATGCCTTGCAGTCCCAGAAAAATTAAATCTTTCTCAATGTCAGAATGCTCAATTGAAGACTGCGAACGCGGTACAACTTTCTTGGCAAGTGCGAGTACCCGCAGCCCTTGCTTCGCCATCTCATCTACAGATCGCTCTATCTGCTTTGAATTGACTGCAATCCTATCTCCATGAGTATCGAGCATTTGGTAGCATCGCTTGAGGATCGCCTCGGCTGAACCCTTGACATAGATCGACCTTTCTGCTCTGGTGTCATGCAGGGTTGCCATGTACTGAAACTGAGATTCAAAAGGAATCGTATCGAGTCGGGGAAGTGTCTGTTCCAAAGATTGCGATGTTAAACTTGCTTTACGAGCTACAGCAACCAACGCTCCTTCCGTAGGACTGCCAACCACTACCCAGTTGCCATCCTCTTCCTTCAAATGCGAGTCATTGCACAACAATCCTGCTTGCAAGCATTCGTATAAAGTTGGTGTATTCGCCAAGTCAACAGGTTGTTCGTCCAGGAAAATCTCTCCATGCGGTGCATAGCCCCCACCGCTGACCGTATAGCGTTGTCCACCAGCATAAATCTCTTGAACTGTCATTTGGTTTTCAGTCAGCGTCCCTGTTTTGTCGGAACAGATTACCGTTGTACTACCCAATGTTTCAACCGCTGGTAACTTGCGAATGATGGCGTGATGAGCCGCCATCCGTGAAACGCCAATCGCCAAAGTAACGGTTAAAACAGCTGGTAAGCCTTCAGGAATTGCACTCACTGCTAAAGCGACAGCAGCTTTAAACACCTCAACCCAGGATGCACCTTGGGCAACTCCCACAGCAAAGGTGAATGCAGCCAACCCCAAGATGACATACAGCAGAGTTTTGCTAAACTTATCAATTTTACGAGTCAATGGGGTTTCTAGACTTGTACTCTGTTGCATCAAGTGGGAGAGGTGTCCTGCTTCTGTCATCTCTCCAATTCCCACAACTAGCCCACGCGCTTGACCGAAAGTGACTAAGCTACCCGTGTAAGCCATATTTATCCGTTCTGCTAGAGCAGTCTCCGGAGGCAGCGGTTTGAGATCTTTTTCAACCGGAACCGATTCTCCTGTCAAGCCAGACTCATCCACTTGTAAATCGCGAATTTCGCTCAGCCGTAAATCGGCAGGCACTTTGTCACCGGAGGATAGCAAAACGAGATCGCCAGGAACTAGATCGCTAGAAGAAACGACCAGCTTTTGACCATCTCGTACAATGGTTGCCTCCGTCGTTACGGATTCTGCTAAGGCGGCGATCGCATTCTCAGCTTTAGCTTCTTGAACGAAGCCAATGATGGCGTTGATTAGAGTCACACCAAAAATCACGCCTGAATCGATCCACTCTTGCAAAAATGCAGTCACCACCCCTGCAACTAACAAGATGTAAAGTAGAGGCTGATTGAATTGCTGGAGGAATCGTAACCAGGCGCTTTCTCTTTTTTTCGCTGTTAACTGATTTGGACCCAGGCGATCGTGCCGTTCTGCTGCCTCATTGGCAGATAGACCCGTTTCAAGATCGGTTGCTAAAAGCCGAGCAACTTCCTCTATAGCAAGATAATGCCATAGGTGTTTGGTTGATGTCTCTACATCCGCTACTGCCATAGCACTTCCTTCACGCAAAATGGCAACGAGAGAGCAACTAAAGATGATTTAAGTCAAGGGTTTTTCTGTTGCTTCACGTTGTCTCTAGCGTCGTTTGCAAATGTGAGTGAAATATGATCGACTTGTTGACGTTGCTCACTTTTGGATCACATTTGTCCTCAAGACTAATAGGCAAGCCAATGGAGGTAGCTTATGGACTTGCAGGCAACGTTTCACTGGATTTATGTAGCAGCAATGGCAATCGGGGCGCTTTACTTCATTTCACTGGGCACCAAACCTCGTGGCGTTCCTCAATCCGAATATTTAGTTGCCACCTTCATCCCGATCTGGTCAGGGCTAGCGTATATGGCAATGGCATTAAATCAGGGAAAAGTGGAAGTGGCAGGTCAGGTCGTCCATTATGCTCGTTATATTGATTGGATTGTGACTACCCCCTTGCTATTGTTGGCACTCTCTTGGACAGCGATGTACTACATTGCAAAAGACTGGACTCTAATTGGTTCTCTGATGGGAACTCAAGCGATCGTGGTGGTGACTGGGCTAGTAGCTGATTTGTCTACTGTGGATTGGATGAGATATCTGTGGTATGCCTGCGGCGTAGCCGCATTTTCAATCGTGCTTTGGGGAATTTGGCTGCCTCTACGCGCCAAAACTCGCGGGCAAGGTGTGGAACTATCAAAACTCTATGACAAACTCGTCACTTACTTCACAGTGTTGTGGATTAGCTACCCAATTACTTGGCTGATCGGTCCTTCGGGGCTGGGTTGGGTCAATCAGACGATTGAGACACTCCTGTTCTGCGTCCTGCCCTTCTTCTCGAAAGTTGGGTTTAGCTATTTGGATTTGAATGGTTTGCGGCGTTTAAATGCCTCTAAAGCTCGTGTTATTGCTTCAGCTCAAAAAAGCTTTTATTAAAGCGAAACTAACTTCACTCGATGATTTCGTAGCGTACTAACTGCCTGATATTTTGTCGGGATAATCCTAGTTCTTGAGCGATCGCCGTTTCTATCCGCTCGACCTCTATTGTTGGCAGTTCCAATTCCAATCGCTTCAGGATCGGTTCCGCTGTCTCCACTTCTACCTGAGTCACTCCCTTTGTTCTGTTGATAGTAGCATTGATCAGCAATACGTTTACCGATACCTTTGCTTCCAATTGAGTATCTGATTGGAGTTTGTTGTTTGTACTGTAGGAGCGGCTTAATTCCTGAGCAGCCAGGAGACTACAGACAAACCAGAATCCAGCTGCCACAAATGGTAAAGGCAACCAAAACTCTATCCCTGACACTTGTAGCCAACGTTTAATCCCATGCCACACGCTTCACCTTGTCCCATTCATTTCATAAATCCGCTCGTATCTGCACTCTAATGCCGCGATCGCCCTCCTGAAATCTTACCTATAGACGATGTGCTAATTACATTAAATTCTATGCTGATAAAGCAAAGCGCAACAGCAATGGTATGAGAATCTTGCTGGAATGGTATGAGAATTTTACTGGTTGAGGATGACCCTAAACAATTGATGCCCCTTCAAATCGTTCTCTCCCAAGCAGGACATAGCGTGGACGGGGTGAAGGATGGGGAAACCGCTCAGTGGCTCTTATCTGAAAAAGAGTATGACCTACTGATTTTAGATTGGATGTTACCCCACATCAGTGGGTTAAATCTCTGTCGCCAGTATCGAGCAGCAGGTAAAACTGCTCCGGTGCTGATGATTACAGCCAGAGATACCACACCTGAGAAAGTAACTGGGTTAGATGCAGGAGCAGATGACTATCTGGTTAAGCCAATCGACATTGTAGAATTCATGGCACGAGTGCGGGCATTGCGGCGGCGATCTCCCCTCTGGGAGGCAGATATTCTCTGCCTTAGCGATCTCCAACTCCACCTCGACACGCTGGCTGTGGAACGACAAGGCAAAGTCGTTTCTCTCTCCAGTCGAGAGTTTCAGTTGTTAGAGTACTTCATGCGTCATCCCCGACAAGTTTTGACTCGCAACCAGATTGAGCAAGCGTTATGGGAGTGGGGGACTGAGCCAGAAAGCAATGCCATAACTGTTCTGGTTCGCAAGCTTCGTCAACGCTTGCAGGCGGTGGGAGCAGCTGATTGGATTGAGACTGTTTATAGTATGGGCTATCGTCTTGTTCCTCAAAAGCATTGACTTTGAAGTTTGAAAAGTGTTCAACCATAGTCGTCGGAATCTAGCTCGTTGGTTCACCCTTTCAATGGGTAGTATTCTCGTGGTCTTCGCTGGGGGAATTTATTATTTTGAAATTAAAGACAAACTAGATGTTTTAGATCGGCTGCTATATGACAGAACAAGGGTGATGGCAGCTAGCGTGCAATATGAGTGGCGTCAAGGGCACAAACAAGTCGATCTGAGCAATGTACCGCTATTAGGCAGCGGTTCTCACCCCTTGGATAAAAATTTAGTCTACGTTCGGTGGTACAACCCTCAAGGGCAGTCGATTCGATTTTTCGGTACTCCTCCCCCAGAGCAGTTGAATGTATCCCCTGGATTTCTCACGATTAAATCTGTCGATCCGCTATTGGAAGACGAACTCTGGCTTCGTCAAGTCACGTTGCCCGTTGAAGGACGGCACGGGATACTTGGCTATCTTCAAGTTGCCATGCCGCTGGCAGAGACTCAAAACAGTCTTAGTCAGTTTCAAGTTGTATTAACTCTTGCTGTACCTGTAGCACTGGGGTCGATCGGACTGACAGGTTGGTTGCTTGGTGGAGCAGCGATGCAGCCGATTCGACAATCCTATCACCAACTTCAACGGTTCACTGCTGATGCTTCCCATGAGTTACGCTCGCCGCTCTCTGCCATTCTTACCAATGCCCAAGTTGCGTTAATGATAGCAGCGGACGATTTGCAATACCATCAGCCGTTGGAAAATATTATAGATAGTGCTAAATCGATGGGGACTTTGGTTAACAATTTATTGCTATTAGCTCGTCAACAAGGGCAAATTCTGCCTCAATCTCTCAAGCTGTTAAATCTCAACGATCTGCTGGAGAATTTAGCATCACAATATCTGGAGCGAGCAATGTCCCAAAGCATCAGTCTAACCTATGAGTTATCCGAGCAACCAATTGAGTTATGGGCTGACCCAGACTTACTGCGGCAAGCAGTAGAAAATTTGCTCGACAATGCCTGTAAATACACTCCTGCTAGTGGAACTGTGCAGTTGCGCTTAGTCCCCCATCCAGGTTGGGCAGTCATCCAGGTCATCGACACTGGTATTGGAATTCCAGAAGCAGATCTACCCTATATCTTCGATCGCTTTTACCGAGTTGACACAGAACGATCGCAAGATAGTGGCGGCTTTGGGTTAGGATTGGCGATCGCTCGACAAATTGTTCAAGCCCATAACGGTCAAATTCATGTAGCAAGTACAGTAGGTAAAGGTTCGAACTTTCAGGTTGAACTACCAATCAAACCCCGAAGCATGGCTTAGACCGCTTGATGAGCTGTTGCTCACTTGCCATCGCTCGTAAAGTGGATCGAAGGCTTCAGTAAAGGTTTGTCGATATTTAAGGTAGAAGCAGCATAGGCTTCCTCTACTCGTCTTGCTATGTTTAGGTGAGCACAGACATTGCATTGGCTGCTATAGAAAACTCATCTACTTCTGGTGCGCGCAAACTTACATTTGTTTAAAGTACAATCTAATCGTTTGCTAGCCCTTAAAGTAAAGCAAGGAACAGTAGCATTAGGAAACAACAATGTACGTCCTCATTGGCGGAGCAGGTTTAGTCGGGCTAAGTCTAGCGCAAAGCCTTGTAGAACTAGGGCATACCGTAGCCATTATTGATATCGATCCTATTGCTTGCCGTTATGCCCGCGAACAAGTGGGGGTGATGGCTTTTGAAGGAAGTGCGGTAAATACGGAAGTTTTGTTAGAAGCAGGGATTCGCAAAGCTGATTCTGTAGCGGCTGTCCTTCGCCATGATGCCTTGAATTTGGCAATGGTGACTCTTGCCAAGCACTACGGAGCTTCCCACATTTTGGCACGAATGCGACATCGCGACTTTGCCGAACCGCTACGCCTTGCAGGAGCCAACCATATTGTCAGTACTGTTGACTTGGCAGTTGCCACAATGGTGAATGCGATCGAGTATCCGCAAGTAGAATCGATGATGCATTTTGAGCAAGGGCAGATTGAGGTACTGAAACTTTCCATTCCAGAAAGTTGTTATGTTGCTAATCGTAGCGTTGCCGAAATTGCTCGAGATCCCCGGTTCCCCGCAGGTTCTTTAATTATTGGCTATCAACCCCATCCCCACGAGAATCTGATGATTCCTAACGGTAGTACGGTACTGGAACCCAATTCAACTATATTGATTGTGACCAAACCAGGGTCTTTACATCAAGTGATTGATTTTGTGGAAGGCTGCAAGTAGTTTTCATGAAACTGGATCTAGATTTTTATTTAGCAATTGCAGCGATTGCTCTGACTTGTTACACGTCTTAGATAGCATCTCTTTGCTGAGCTAGGACATCCCAAGCTCGATCGTCATGGGCGATTTCTCGTTCGTCAGACTGCAAAATTCGCTCCAGATCTTGTGCTAATTGACGAGAGCGTGCCATCAAAGCGGTGTCATCTCCTTCTACAGAAGCCATATCATACAATGCTTCTTCATCATGATGTCTGAAGGTTTGAGCAGCGCGATGTGCTTTATAGGCTCGTAATCCCAATAGCTTCAATGCCTCAACGCCCATATCTAACGCCGACCCAAATGTCTCGCGTTGAATCACATCTACTCCACGGCGAATCAACTCGTAGCAATGGCGACGATCGATCGCCCGCGCTAAAATCTTGAGGTGCGGAAAGTGCTTACGTGCCAAGTCTACAATCTCCAGGATTTGCTCGCGATCGTCGATCGCTACGACCAGAAGTTTAGACTGTGCTGCCCCAGCTGCATATAACAGATCGATCCGAGAGGCATCACCATAAAATACCTTCCAGCCAAAGCGCCGCAATAGCTCAATTTGGGCTGGGTTATACTCTAAAACGGTAATTGGATAGCCATTCGCGAGCAACAACCGTCCGACAATTTGACCAAATCGCCCAAACCCAGCAATGATTACAGAGTTTTCATTGTCTTCAATGTCATCGGCTTCCCGATCGTCTAACTGTAAAAGAAAACGAGGTACGATCAGGCGATCGTAGGCAATCATAAACAGCGGCGATAGCAGCATCGAAAGGGCGACAACGGCAATCAAGCTGCCTGCCAGATTCTCTGAAAGCACGTTGCTCTGTGCTGCAAAAGAAAACAAAACAAACGCAAACTCATCACCTTGTACCAGGGCAAACGCAAACAAGATACTCTGATTCAAATCCAGTTTGAATAGCTTCCCTAGCGCAATTAACACCCCAGATTTAAGGATGGAGACTCCAACAATTAACCCGAAAATTAGCAATGGTTGCCCCAGGATTAAGTTGAAATTGATGCTAGCTCCGACCGAGAGAAAAAATAACCCCAGCAGCAAGCTCTGGAACGGTTCAACGGTACTCATTAACTCATGACGATACTCACTTTCCGCCAGCACCACCCCCGCTACAAACGTTCCCAATGCTGGAGATAATCCGACTGCTTGCATTGCCAGGGTAATTCCCACAACCAGCAGTAGTGCCGTCGCCGTAAAAATCTCGCGCAGGCGAGTAGCTGCAATAAAGCGAAATACCGGACGCATCAAGAATCGCCCACCCACGACAATACCGCCCACCGTACTCATGACCAGTAGAGTTTGTTGCCAGCCTGCCAGTGTATTGCTTGATGTTGCAGTTTGACTCACCGCCTCTCCAGGATTTGTGGATAGCAGGGGCAACAGTGCCAGGATAGGAATAACGGCAACTGCCTGAAACAGCAGGATTGAAAAGGCGGACTGTCCTCCCTCTGTTCTCATAAGTCCCCGTTCACTCAGGGTTTGTACGCCGATCGCCGTCGAAGAGAGGGGCAGGATCAGCGCGATCGCCAGTGCGGTTTGCCACGACAGTCCCAACAGGATTCCTAGCCCTGACAGGAGGACAACGTTAGCAACCATCTGCAATCCGCCCAATCCCAAGATTGGGACTCGCATCCGCCACAGCAGATCGGGCTGAAGTTGCAAGCCTACTAGAAATAACATCATCACCACGCCAAACTCAGCGAAGCGCATGACATCCTGACCTTCCTGCCCCACTAGACGCAGCCCGAACGGACCGATAACGACTCCAGCAATCAAATATCCCAATACAGAACCCAGTCCCAGTCGTTTGGAAATTGGCACTGTAATGACTGCCGCCGCTAGGTAGACGAAAGCCTGAAAGAATAAGTTTTCATTGGACATGGAGAGGTGTCTCCTGCGTGTCGAGCGCTTGCTCAAGGTAATGATTTAGATGTCGGTGTTGCAGCAGTTGCTCCCAATCAATCGCGTGGTTGCGTAGCATGAGAATCACGGTTTGATAGTCTTTGACATACCTAGAAATTTGGTGAGTCTCCTGTAGTTGGTGGGTTCCGTGAATCACAAACGGTGGTAAGTATTCCATCCCACACAGATGTGCCGTTTGCTCAAAGGGAGCCAGAAGTTCTCGGATTGTGAAGTAATTATGTCCCTGTCGGCAATAAGCCTGCTCGCTCCCTCCAGTGGTAATAGCAGAAAGGAGCTTTTTTCCGCGTAAGGCAGTGCCATTATGACCATAGGCAAAGCCATGTTCCAGCACTAGATCTTGCCATTCTTTGAGGATGGCAGGGCTGCTGTACCAGTAGAAGGGATGTTGAAAAATAATGATGTCATGGGTGACCAGAAGCGCTTGCTCAAACTTCACATCAATATGAAAGTTGGGATAGTGCTCATATAGGTCGCGAATGGTAATGGAGTCCATTCCACGAACGGCCTTAATCAATTGGCGATTGATTCGTGACTTTTCCAGTGCCGGATGAGCAAATAAAATCAAGATACGGTTTGGCTTATCCATTGATTGAATCGAGTGACACGATGGAGTTGGCAATCTAAAAACGATTCAGCAGGTTTTCCAGGCGCGTGCGATTGCTGAGCGAAACTAATTTGTTTAAACTCAGCGTCGCAAAGTGAGCGATAAAGAGAATCTCGACCACAAAATGACTGAGAGCTTCTAAGGTGACAGCGATCCACATTGCTCCCAGCGGTACTTGGGTTCCATACCCAATCCGAAAAAAGGTTTCAATGCTGAAATAAAGAAATGGTAAAAATCTGACTGCTCGTTTACCCTCCCGATCTTGCAGTAATCCCCAGTTCAGTCCATCTATTCCCCAGTAGACGAGCGCAAATAAGATCGTCAGTCCGAACGAAAGCAAGACCAATTGCAGGACTGCTGAACCCCAGCGGGATTCAATGGGGTCATCGATCGCCATACCTATCTCCATCTATGGATAAGTTAAACACAATGTCAACCCAAATGATGATTGACTCACGAAGTCGTTCGCGCTTGGGAGCTTTCAGTCCTGTAAAAGGATACCTAAGCTTCAACGCCAATTTGTAAAGCTACTCGCAATTGACAGCACCCCTGCAATCAAGATTGCCTTTTGAACAGGCATGATGCTTTTTTCTGATTTGCGAATTTGGTCTGTCATCCATCCCAGCATCATCAGCACTGCAAATCGGGCAACGAAGCCCGTAAGAGAATTTCTGACTAAATCTAGCGGCAGAACGAATTCCATTGCAATGTCATTCATCTATCTTATTAGCGGTGAAGTACGGCTTCCAAAGAATTTCTTTGAGTCAGAAAGAAGAGTCGATCTTAACCCCTAGAATGGCAGCACTGCGGTTCAATTTGCAACCATTTCCTCTAGCCCGTCTCAATACCCCCAAGCCTCCAAGGCATTGCACCGAGATGTTTGTCAAAATCTGCAAGATGCCTACAAAAGACTTGCTTTTTCATTGCAAATAACGGCTTTTTAAATTCTGATATAGCAAATTTCCAAACCTTGATAGGATAAGGATTTTTAGTCTATCTTGCAGGATTTTACGTCTATCTCGGTACAATGCCACTTTAGATTCAACCTCTACTCCGGCGTTGTCTTTCCTGTAGTCTGGCTACAAGTAGATCGCGGTTTTGAAGCATCTGCTCAAGGAGTTGGGAGATTGCTTCTTCGACGATCGCCTCTTTGTAAGGTGCATTCGCCTTACCCAGTTCCAATTGCAACTGCAAGTGAAACGTGTCTAGCTGCTCCAATACCGATTGACTCAACTTGAAAGTGGCTTTGCGTAACTTGTTTGCTTGTTGACTTGTTGGATTGTCAGCATCCTGACTTCCTGACTTGTTAAATTGCTTGTTGACTTCCTGACTTGTTGACTGGCCAACAGATTTGACCTCAACAGAATCAAAGTATTCATCGGCTTTGGTCTTTGGCAAGTTAATTCTGTCGCCAGCGCTCCTGCGTTCTTTTGGCATAGCTACGACTCCGCTACCATCTGCTTAACAACTGCTCGATAGGGTTGCACCAGTTTCCATTCCCCGGCGTACAAGTGAATTGGTTCTCCCGCTAAATTAGACTCAGCAAACTTCACGGACTTAGGCACTGGGTCAAAAACTTTAATCTCCTCCAACTGCTGCTTCAAGGTATCAATCACGTCCTGCGTCATCACCGTGTTTTTTTCTGCCATTGTGGGCAATACACCTAAAATCTTCAGGCGCGGATTCAGCCGTTTTTTGACACTCCCAACCGTTTCTAGTAATGCCTCCAGTCCCTTGAGGGCAAAAAACTGACACTGGACGGGAATCAGGAGAGTATCGGCAGCGGCAAGAGCGTTAACGGTTAGCAATCCTAAACTGGGAGGGCAATCAATCAGGATGTGCTGGAATTTCTCCCTAGCTGGCTCTAGCCTTTCTTTCAGGATGTAGAAGTTTCCCACCTTGCCGAGCAATTCTGTTTCCCCTTTAGCTAGCGAAATATCAGCAGGCAACAGATTTAAACCGGATTTAGTCGCTACAACTGCATTCAATATCTCAGCAGTCTCTGTAATCACTTCATAGGTTGTGAGTTGGTTGTCCGATACTTCCACGCCCAACCCAGTAGTTAAGTTCCCTTGGGGGTCGAGGTCTATGGCAAGGCATGAGCTTTGCTGTGCCAGCAATCCCCCCAACGAGATGGTTGAGGTGGTCTTGGCCACTCCTCCCTTTTGATTGGCGATCGCAGTAATCATAAAAGCATCTAATTATCGCCTTTAGCTTGCCAGCAAGTTAACCAACTGACAAGCTAACTTGACAACTTTTTAACAATCTGACACTTTGACAATCTGGCAATCTAACAAGTTAACACGTCAAGCTGTTAGGTTGTCAATCACCTGACTTGTCAACAATCTGACTTGTCAACAAGTTATGTCGATAATTGATTCATACCATAACTAAAGGCGCTGCTGGGACAGGATTGACCAGGAGCGCCACTTCAAAGGGATATTAGGAGCGCGACTCGCGAGTTAACTCCGAAGATCTGCATATTGTTCGGTCAAAAGTTGTAGACTCCTTTGTAAGTAAGTCATAGTGAATGCTCTACGCTTCATGGTTCCGATAGAAGCGTAGCGTCCTTATCCCGCCAGAGGTGAGACAAGACAATCGGCATTCTCGATTTACTTCCAGAGCTTTTGCTGGAAAGTAACTGACAACCATTTCTGTACGCCAGTTTTAGCTTGTATGCCCAATATCGGGCGGCAATATTTTGACTACCGTTAAGGTCGGCGTTGTAACGTTTCCCATTCTGGAAAGTAGCTAGCGCATAGTTAGCTTTACTGCGCTTTAGCTGACCGGAACCATCATATGCCCATGACGATGTACCACGGGGATAGACTAGCTCGACTTTCCCGCCCACTTCAACAAACTTGTTTTGGGTTAATCCACCAATAGTCGATGCAACCAACCATGAAACCGTTGTTTCAGGGTAGAGCGTTTTTTACCGGCTTTTGGTTTCCAGTCCTTTAGGTTTTCAAACACAATAACAGATGCGCCATGCTGGGAAGCAAATTGCACAATCTCCTTTGAAATGTGCTGCGCCATGTTGTGGTTGATGCCTCTAGCGCGGCGATACAACCCCTTGCAGAAACCTTTGTGCAGCTTCTTGGTTAACTTCGCCTTGCGCCGAATCTGCCCTAATACTTTGTCGCGACGGTCTATGTCTCCCCCTCGATGAAAGAATTTTCGAGAGATTACAGTGCCGTCGCTACCAACAATAGTAGCAGTTGCAGTTGTGTTGATTCCCACGTCTACCGCACATACTACATCCCCCGTTAACTTCTTGGGGTGCAGTTTGAACGGGACGGATAAGTGAGCCTTTCCATCCCTAACAATCAGTGACGGCGATAGCCCAATGCTTAGAGCCAATAAATGACGCTCTCTGACTCGCATGATTTGAACGTTTGTCCAAACCCAATCAGAGCCATTCCATACCTTAATTTGGGCGCTACCAAAATCATCAGAGAACTTGATACACTGCCCTCGATACAAGGCAGGATAACATCCCGCTTCTGGATTGAATCTTGGGGGCAGTGCATCTCTCCGTTTACGATTACCGGACTGCCAATCGTAGTAGCGAGTTAGGAATGAAGAAACCTGCCCCAAAACAAACTCGATAGCCGCTCGGCGCAGGTAAGACGGGAACTTGTAAAACCGTTTTTGAAAATATTGATATTTAGGGTTTGGGTTAGAGCTAGTTTTGTGAATTAACTTTTCAACCGCCGCACAGCGACTCGCGGCTAGTGCAATTTCCGTCCAGTGACCCATGACCACATAAGACAGAGCTTTACAGAAAGCGCGATATTCGTTAACCGTCGCCTCTAGAAACTCGTGTTGTTCTGGAGTTGGGTTTAACTGCCATCGATCCGTGCGTACAATTGAGTTAGTCATGCATCAATCATAGAATGAATCAAGATAAAAAGTTAAGGCTAAAATCGAGACAACACACGACTTTTCGGTTGTGTTATCATTTGATTCTGACATTGAAGTATAGAAAGGATATCTTGACCGTCGAGATGCAGGACAGGCTAAAACAAATCCTTACTACCCTATTGGTAAAGTGGGAGTGCGAACCCATTGAGCTAGGGGGCGAGGGCGACCACATTCACGTCTTGTTTGATGGGCATCCTGGGTTAAATTTAGTTAACTTCATCAAAAACATTAAATCCGTATCCTCTCGTCATATGCGTAAAGAGTACGGCGAATATTTGCAAAAACATTTTTGGGGTGGAGAGTTTTGGAATGATGGCTCTACCATCATTTCTGTAGGAGCAAGCGCCAGTATCGATGTATTGATTTCCTATATTAAAAACCAGGGGAAGGCAGATAAAGATCCTGACCGCCGCTAACTACCGCTTCGTACTTCGTACAGAAGCGTAGGATGCGCGGCGGATTTGCTCAAAATATACTCACATAAAGTAGATGACTGGGGCAGACACCAGATGACACAGGCAGGAGAGACGAAAAGGCAAAACTTCAATGTCACGCCAGAGCAAGAGGCACAGATCGAGTGGCTGCGAGAAGCAATCGGTGCTGCCAGCGCCAAAGAAACTATACTTCGTGCTGTTTCCGTGCTGTCCGCGCTCAAGGAGTACACCCAGAAAGGGTTCAAGGTGGCTTTGCTCAAACCAGACGAGCAAGTTGAATTAGTCATTCCAGGTCTTCAGCCTCCTAATTGGGCGCAGTGGAAGTATTTGGTCGAACGCCCTCACCCTTGGCGGCGACAACTGTACGTGAAAGGTCGGCGGTTACTCGCTTCTACCGTTTGGCAGGATATGCTCGCCAACGAGCTTTCCCTTGATGAGACAGCGGCGAACTTCTCTCTGCCCGTTGATGCTGTTGTGGAAATCGTGCGCTATTGCGAAACCAACCAAGAACTGCTGAAGATGGAAGCTGACGAAGAGCGGTGCCGCCTGGAAGAAAAAGGATTGGCATCAATCGGAATTCGGGTGAAATAGTTCCCCCTTCTTGCACCAACTTCTTTGAGCTGGGTCCCTTCTCTTGCTCCAATCCCTAAATTCATCTGAACTTTTTTGAGCTGCTTCTTCAAGCGTAGCGGCGCTCACCCCTAGCCTGCGAGCCAACTGGGTAATGTCTTGGGGAGGCAGTACGGGCGGTGGACCATACTGATAGGGCGCTCTTCTAGCTGGCTTGGATCGCTGACTTGACACGAAAGCCGATTCTAAAACCGCCAAGCGCCTCTCAATCAGGGCTATTTGGGCTTTTAACGGGGCAGTCGCCTCGTCTAATTCTTGGCTCGCGACTCCTTCGCTCCCGTTCTCGCCATCGAAGAACTGCTTGACTATCGCAACAATCGCCGCACTTTCGGTTAGCGATTGGGATTGCATGTACTCGCGTAACTTTTCGTGGTAGGGGGGAGGCAGGTAGCCCACAACTCGAATATTGTTGGTCGCCATTAGGTATGCTATCTTCGTGCTAAATTTATGCTACTGTTCCAGCCTACTCCTTGGCGCTTAGTATGCCAAGTCTGGGTTTGAGTGTGCTATTACAGCATACCAGGAGCTAGATTTTGGCAGCAGATCTAGATATATTAGATGCCACCATAGGAATTGAGCGTTCGGCGTGCAACTATTGCGTCGTTCGTTGGTGGCGAGGAATCGACAACCTTTCTACCGCCTTTCGCTTTGTCTCCTCCCCTCGACGGTCGTATTTGGCAGTCGTGACAGGCGTTGCATGACCGGCTAATTTCTGCACCGTAACGACATCATTATCATCCAGCAGCTCCGAGCAGAACGTCCGGCGGAAGTCGTGGGGCGAGAATTCTGCCACCCCAGCCTTTTTCCCTCGCCTTTTGACTATCTTCAGCACCGCATCTCCTGACATGTGCCGCAGTTCCACTTTCCCCCCTTTACGCACTGGAGTTATCAGCGCCCCTGGTTGGCGAGAGCGGATCTCAAGCCACTCTTCCACTATGGCGATCGCCATAGCTGGCAAATAAACCTTTCTGTAGGACTTTCGCTTGCCAGAGCAGATCTCCAGTTCGCCTAGAAGAGGGTTATAGTCTTTCAGTTCTAGATTCGCCAATTCCTCCCGACGTATCCCACCACCGCGCAGGATAGCCAAGATTGCCGCATCCCTCATACCTATAGTTCTAGCTTCTGACTCGCACGCATCCATCAATAAGGCAATCTCATCTGTAGCAAGAGCGCGACCTTTGAGTTTTTGCGGCGGCGTGTCAATCCGAGGCAGATCTACAGCTCTAGCATAATCCTCATAGCCCATCAACCCCAACCGAGCCGCTTCTTTCAGCACTCGCCGCAAGGCACAAACCATTTTTTTCGCCGTCGCCGGAGCAAACCGCTGCACCAAACTCGCCCGAACTGCCGCTGTATGCTGATAGCGCAGCTTAGACCAGTCTAAAGTCAGCGCGTCGCATTCACCACCAGTCAGCAGCGACGCGATCGCGTCCAGGGCATGGCGCATTGTCGCTCTTGACCCTTCACTCAAAGAAGCCAAGTACACCGCTGCCGGATGAAGAGTCGCTGGCACGGGCGCGAGTAACTTTAGTTGAGCAGCATCAGAAGCGCGATCTATTTTGGGCATTTAGTCTTTGGAACATCAATTCTAGAGACTAAAACTTATTGTCACATTTAAGGGGCGATCGCGGTGTCGGTTTGCACATAAAGTGAAAATCGTGACCCATAAGTTGAAAATTTTGCTCATAAGATGAAAATCCTGTCCGCGTAACCCTTATGCTGTCGTATGAGGTGAGAGCTCACATTATCTCTTAAAAAGCTTGAAACCCTTATTCAGCATAAATTATCAATCTATATATCCCTAGTTGTCGGAAAATTTCACTTTATGCACGAATTGGGTAGGAAATTTTCACCTTTTGCGTCAATTATTTTCAACTTATGTGCAAATGTGATGGCTCAAAGTGCTATTCTGCCGTAGTTAATTTTTCAACTTATGTGCAAACCGACAGCGGGAGTATGGTGCGCGATCGCTTCTGCAATTCCAACCGCGTTACTTTCTAGGATTGCAACTGTAACCAAGAGTCTGGGGTTGAGTCGAACGCACCCTAACTCATAATCAAGTGATAAACCGTTAGTTAATCTAAATAATTACCGTTAGTTGTGTCACAAAACAAGTGGATTTCGTCGAGTCATGTGTTAATCTGTTGGTAGATGTAAATACATACCAACATTTTATCACAAAACGCTCGGCATTCCTGACGCTCGATCTTCGTATGTCAAAGACACAGCTTCTACTGGAGCTTGCCCGTGAGGTAGGCGCGATCGCCGCCAAAGATGCGGAGGCAAAAGGAATCCATCGTCAGTATCTCAAGCGTCTGGAACAGCAAGGATTGCTGATTCGGTCTGGACGGGGAATTTATACTTATGCTGACGCTGAGATTACGGAGAAGCATAGCCTGGTCGAGGCGGCTAAACGAGTTCCTCATGGAGTTATTTGTCTGCTCTCTGCACTTAGCTTTCACGAATTGACGACTCAAGCGCCTTTTGAAATTTGGCTGGCTATAGACCAAAAAGCACGTTCTCCCAAGGAGGCTATTCTGCCTCTACGAATTGTTTATATGTCCGGTCAAGCACTATACGCTGGGATTGAGTTACACTCCATTGAAGGAGTGCCAGTGCGAGTGTACTGTCTTGCCAAAACGGTTGCAGACTGCTTTAAGTATCGCAACAAAATAGGTCTTGATGTTGCTCTTGAAGCGCTGCGGTCTTGTTGGCAGCAACGACGCTGCACGATGGACGAACTCTGGCACTATGCCAAGATATGCCGAGTGCAGAATGTAATTCGCCCTTATCTGGAATCGCTGTAACGATCGAGGAAGTGACACTATACCAGAGTTGGCTTCCCATGTCAGACTGGCGCTCTTTCTACTAGTTTCACTGTAGATTCAGCCGGAACGAATACGCACAAAGCAGCGTCAACCTACTAAAGAGAGAATTCTTCCATCTCTTGCTAACTCCGATAGGAATAAACGCACGTTTAGATAGCTCAGTTCGCTACCATTCTTGGTTAAATTAAAAATAACATTGTGATACTTTAGCTGAAAAGTCCGATCGGGAGCATAACACTGAAGCGCCATTATCGTGACAATTCGTTCGCTTCTTGTTGACATATATTTTAGGCATTTTTCTCCTAGAACTAAATCGAGTTGTTTTAAATTCTCTTGAAAAAAAACCTGACCGTTAGTCTTCATTAGGTAGAAGATATCTGACTCGTCGCCTTGGAAAAATACTGGGATATCAATTAGACCAACATCCACATAAATTCCAGTCTCAGCAAAATCTACGATGGTAGGTGGCTGGCGTTCTCTGACTTTTTGCAGCTCCGCAAACAGCTCTTGTATCGCCTCTGGCGTAGCTTCTCCCCGTTTAGAGTTGGGAAAGAGAAACATCAAAGGAACGTCACCTCTATAGCTGCCCTCAGCTGCTATCTCCTGGGAAAAAAAAGAGTGAATTATTGGAAAGGGAACTACTAGTATATTACTGGAAACTACCTGAAGTCTCGCTATTTTGCCTTTGAGTTTTTTTTGGTAAGAAGACATATCTCTCATTTCCAACTAACTATTACGCATAGCAAATCGCTTCTAATGAAATAGACTGGCAACAGAACCGCTCCATTTCTATCCGAACTGAATTTTCAGGAATTTTTGAGTTGTCCTGAGATTGCTGCTGAGTTTTGGCAGCCGCTTTAGATTAATTGACTAACTCCAAACTGGTTTTAAAACTGGAATGGAAAAATAGCAGGACTCAGTTGCACTGTTGGAACGCCATGCAAAACAGATCTAGCTGCACTCTTTTAAAAACCGCATGAAATCATCCCTTGAGGCTGATAATTTGAGCGCAGAGTGTCAAGGAATTCATGAAGTGTCAAAAGTATAGCTAGCTCGTTGCTGGCAAGCGCTTCATCTGCTCCTAAAGCTGCTGTTCCAAGCGAACGACTTTTTGGGAAAGTTGCTCTAGGCGTTGGCGCAATTGAGCCAATTCGCGTTTGATTGATTCGATTTCATCGTCCTCTGCTTTTTTGGGCATATCTAGCTGCCTGAAATAGTCTTCCAGAGCTGTAATTGCAGCTTTGGAAAGAGTTTTTAAGCCTAGATCTTCCTGATACTGCTTCAGCCGCTCGTAGAGAGCGCGATCTGGATAGGCAACGAGTCGAGGATTGTCGGTAGGCATAAGTAGTAGCACACTTTTGAACTTTGTAGCCTACCAGGAAATGACCTCCTATTGCTATTTGTAGTAGAAACTTTACCAATACTAGCACACTTTTGAACTTGTGTGCTTCTTTTGGCACACAAATTTTGAACTTTCAGGTGGCGTGACTCAGTTGCGCCCCTTAAAACTTCCACCTGCTGGTAATTTCCGATGACTGTAGAGGTTGTCAGTGGGAGACAAATATCTGATAAATCTTCAGCGCTGCTGCTTTGCAATACAAGGGGCAAGAGTGTCAAGGAAATTTGCTGTGGCTGCGTGTAACTGAACCAAGATTTCATATTTCACGAGCGCAAAACTCACGCGCTCGATTGCCATTGGGCTGCAACAAATATATTTTCTCTACACGGTGTCGTTAGTTTTTACAGCCGCGTCCAGTCATTTAGCTAGATGTACGAGCGATTTTCTAAAAATGCCGCTACTTTCGCTTCGCCGCTTTGCCGAGCGCGAAAATTGAGCCTCAAATCCCCAAACCGTTTAGCTTTATCTCATAAGCTCTTGCTGCAACCATGCTGTTAAGTCGGTAGCACTAGCAAAGTCAAACAGTGCCTCGCTCAATTCATCTAATTGCTCGATAGACAAGCTTTGAACCTGTGCTTGCAACTGGGGGGGGACAGTTCCAATCCGGCGCGTGAGTAGACGAATTACAGTGTCCTGCTTTCCTCGTTGCACGCCTTCTTGAATAATTTCTTGGTAGATAGGAGATTCTCGCATAAGTTCTTCTCGCAGATATTGTCGAATTAAATCCGGCTCGAACCTCAAAGAAGCCAACACCTCTACGCAAGCGGAGATATTGCGCTGTTGCTGGGGTTCTTCAATCATATCTACCTGCGTCGCAACTTGCTCTAACAAGGCGGCGCTTGAGTCCGTCCGAGCCAGCACTGCTAAAGGTAGGAGAGCCGGATTGGTCAGTAATGGAGCAGCGTCTTGCTCCCACAGGCGCACTACCCGATAACGGTGCTGGGTATTGCCCACGCTTAACTGGTTAGTATAGGCAGCATTATTCGTTGTCTCCTGCAAGAAGATGACAACCTGCTCGATGGGGCATTCATACTGTCGGTATAGCCTCACCCAGTAATCAAGCATTCGCAAGGGTAAAGGGGGAGTGGATGTCGGCAGGGTTTGAAATTCCAAGTGCAAGATAGAGTTGGTAGATTGCAGTCGGATGACCGCATCGGCGCGAATGGGGTCGCGGGAAAGCTCGCTTGGCAGGAGTTGAATGTCGGTGGCATTAGAGGCAAGGAGCCAGCGGACAAAAGGCTCTGGATACGAGGCAGCTAGGTACTTGCAGATATTGTCAAAACTCAATTTAGATAGCGGATTACGAAAGATTTGGCTAGATTTTCGCTCCTATTGGCGGCGAATTCAAGAGCTTACGTCATCCCCCAGTCTAGCTGGAACGGCGAGATGTCAGCGCGTCCCCCGCTGCCGTTGACGAAGGAGCGGATTTTCTGTTTCACCCAACTAGGTACGACTTGCCACAATTGCCGCAACTGTTGTGGAGTCCAAGGAGTGAAGTTTTTCAACTTTTCTACCGCCTCCGTTTGGGCGATTTCACCCAACAACTCGATCCCAGTTTGGAAAGCGATTGGGGTTAGCGGTTCTTGCTTTGGCATCGGGGTTTGCGATCCTGATGTTGTAACCCCCTCTGTTTTATTTATATAGGGGGGGGTTACAACATCAAACGAGTCCGTCAATGCCACAGGAGTTGCTACTGCTAGGGCTGACCGTTTAGCCTGACGCTTTGATAAAATCGACAGCAATTCATCCCAAGCAGATTCGTCGATCTTGACGCAGCGAGATTGCGCTCTGCTCACGCGCCGCGCCTTTGTCTCGATCCCCAATGGCTCTAATAGCCGCCGGAAAATCCAAATGTTGTTAGCGTGTAGGGGATCGTTGGGAATGGAAAAGCCAAAGAACGCCTGCACCTGTCGGCTGCACGCCCTAGCTCTCTTTCCCAAGGGTTCTAGCTCTGCATCCGTCCATTCCCTTCCAGGGACGAGGAATGGCAGCAATCCGAGCGCATCTCTAGCAAATCGCCGCAGTTCGTAGCAGGGATGGTCGAAAGGTAGCACCCCATGCCCCCACTTAAGTTGACGCTCTAGGGCATCAAGGTCGCGTTTGGTCGAGCTTTCTGCTCCGGCTAGCAGCACTTCCAATTCTACGATCTGCCCTCGGCGCTTGCCGCCGTTGTCATAAGCGACTAACTGGGGGGTGACGTTTTCCACGCAGTAAAATTCAGCGATTTGGGTTTTTTCGATCGCTCTTTGGTCGGAGGGACTAATATTCTCCTGGCGCTCTAGAGCTGCTAGTTCTGATTTATTCAGCAATTTAGCCGCAGCGACTCGGTGATAATACTCTTGCTTGACCGTGCTTCTAGCTTCCGCCATTGCTGCTTTGACCGGAGAATTCTGCTCCTGGCGCACAACTTCCAGCGTATTCCCTTCGTAGCGCAGCCGTTCTAGTAGGTTAGCTCGTAGGTTCCACATCGCGGCGTTGGTCTTGGCAGTCAGCTTAGCCCACAAATCTAGGTGGGGGTTGTCGTCCCAATCAAAGGCTTCGACCCCAGGAATCATATCGGGGCTGAGACTGGTGCGGATGATAGAGATTTCTGCCTCCCAGCGGGTCTTTAGGGCTTGTTTTAACTGGAACGGGGATTCGCTCTGGCTCACCTTGCTGAAGTTCTTGCCAGTTTTAGCACACCAGACGACGCGCGGAATATTAGCTCTAACCCGACTCAGGGCTTGTGCGGCATCAGCATCGGTCACAGTGCCGTAGAACAGCCCATACACTTTATCAAAATGCTCCACTTCGATGCTGACTCCAGTTGCCATGCTAGGGGTAGCAATGACAGTATCTGCGTCTAGGACTCGCTGGTTGATGTTGCGAATAAATTCCACTTCATACTCGCCCCCCGACGTGTCGCTATTAATCAAAACCAAGTTAGCTGTTCTTCCCTGCTTTGAAGCACCTTGTATGGTTTCAACCAGATGCTTGAGGGCGAGCGATCCCCGCTTGGCATCGGTGGCAACAAAGATTTTCAATCCCGCCCTCAGGTCAGCCAGTAACTCCCCGATAATCGCATCGTCTCCAGCAGCGTCTAGAAAGCGCACCGAATAGCCTTCAGGTTGATAGACATTCTGAATCAAGTAGACAGGGCTTGCTGCCCCTCGCAGCGACCGGAGATAGTCGATTCCGATATCTGCTGCATCCGCATCCGCCACAATTACCCAGCTTGCCACCCGAATCAGCCAATGCAATCTGGCGAGGAGGGCGGCGCGTTTGCCGTCTTTGTTGCAGGTGGAGCTGGTGAGTAAATGGGCAAACACCTGCATGAACTCGTCAATCACTAGCACGCAGCCAGCAAACTTCTCTGGGTGAATCGAGAGCAGGCTGTCTACGCACAGCCCCAAGCGCAGAGTGTAGGCTGACCCAGTGATGAAGTCGCCATTGACCCGATCTACATCGCCTTTGTAGTCTAATCCCATCCGAGCGCAGAGATTACGCATCAGGGCGATGCGGTGTCCGGCGGCGATCGCTTTGGGAGCATTTTGCACCAGGCGGCTGATGAATTTGGTTTTGCCCGTGCCTTTACCGGAGGCAAGGACAACAATCCCGCCGTCGGGGGAGTCTGGGAGATTCGAGCGCTCCTGCCCCCCTGTAGCCGTCTGCGGTGGGGCGAATGGGAGTTGCTTGAGCGTTAGTTCTTTCACGTCCAGTTGCAGCCAGGGGGTGTAAGTTAACTCGGCTTGTTTCCTCACCCTCCACAGCCAGGAAACCAAGGGCAGGGCTTGCTGGTAGATAGCGTCAAAAGCGGCAGCGCCATTGGCAACAACAAAGTCGTCTACCCCTTTTTCGGGTCCTGGTAGGGAGATGACGTGAATTTCACAACCTTTTTGCTCTAGCAGTTTACCTGTTTTGAGAATGGCGAGATTGACGTTTTTGACGGTTTTGGGTTTGGTGTCGCGATCGAAGCAGAAGTAGAAACGACGACCGGCATTCGCAAATAATTCTAATTCGGGAATGAGGGACTCAGCCCAGATTTTACCGTACTCATCCCGTGTCACCCGCCGACCGTTGAAAATTCCAGGTAGGGCGATCGCCACGTATCCCAAACTCAACAAACAACCCGCTTTCTTTGCCCCTTCTACCAGCACGATGGGAATTTCAGGATGCTCTAGCACCCACTGCCAAAATTCAAAAGACTCTCTCAACCAAGTGGTTGTACCGTCGTTGACGAATCGATGCAACTGCCCTTCCGTACACGCAGCGGTTACTCCATAGCGAATGGCGATTTCTAGCCACAGGCGGTCTGGAATTTGGAGGAAAAAGGCACGAGTTGGGGTTTTGGGCGGATGCTCGTACTTGATGGGCTTGCCATTGTTGCGGTTGAGCCGAGGGCGATCCGGTTTCAAGCACCCCCACAACATCGGTTGCCAGTTGTCGAGCGGATCTAGACCAGCACACCACCAGCCGCCTCGTTCCGTATGCTCGTACTGCCGGATGAGATGAGAGACTAACCGCCCCGTGTTGGTGCGCTCCAGCTTCTCCGAGTAGCAAAGGTATTCGTAGGGCGTTGTCCCAACTAAGCTTTTGATATTGTCCCAGATAATTTCATGGGCAACAGCGCTTTGCAACCATTCTTCCTGATGCTTGGGGTTGAGGTGGGGCGGCTGGAGTGTGAGATGCGGCTGGTCGTCGAGCATGAAGCAGTTTGTCCCTGGTGTAGAGATACAGGGGCAAATCTTCTCAGATTTGTTTAGCGGCTGTTTTCAAGTGGATTAGTCTTATCAGACTACTTAGGGTGTTTTCAAGACGATGAAACCCTTATCAGATGGAGGTTTCAAAAATGAGTGGTCGGGGGATACTAGAGGTTTGGTCGGGGGATACTAGAGGTTTGGTCGGGGGATACTAGAGTCGTTGTTTTCAAGCTCAAAGTTATACATAGTAAAGCTTTGAAGCCAATTTTATATGCTAACTTTTTTGAAAACATAAACAAATGTTTCTGAAAACAAAACCACCCTGAAAACAAGACAAGACTATTGCTGAAACGCTAGAAGCATCCAGCAGCTAGTCTGCTATCTCCAGCAACTGCCTCAGCTTTGCGTCCATGTCTGGAGATGGGGTACGCTTGCCTTTTTCCCAATAGCCAACCAATGTTTGGGTAACTCCTATCCATCCTGCTAGCTGCCTTTGCGTCCAGCCCTTGGCTTCCCTACCCTTACGTATTTGGTTGCCCGTTAGCTTGGTTGTCGTCGCTGCTAGTTGTAGCTTCTTCTGGGCTTTGGGTTTTGGCTCTATCTTAGCTATAAGCAGTTCTGGTATGGGTTCTGGAGGGTTGATAGTTAACTTGGCTTGAAGCAACCAGTCTATAATTTTCATCTTTCTCCAGTCTTCCGGCTTTGGAGCATTGTTTCCACCAGGCTGTAGCCACTCTGGGTAAGTTTCATCAAACTGGATCTGCCATCTAAGTTGCAGTAGTAGTTTCAAGGCATTATCCCAGCGTTGCTTTAGGTCATATGCTTTATGCTTGTTACTACGAGCTGCATCAATGACGGTATGGGGCAGCATTGCCTCTAGCAAAGTTGCTACCCGATACTTTCCGATAGCATGAATTCTGCTATCCATCGTTAAGTGGATTGCCAGCCGTAGCGCCAGTTCATCATGGTAGGGGTCAATTCTGAGAATATCTTGAGCCAAGTAGCCAAATTGGTACAAAGCTTCTTTAAGTCTGCTGCCAGCCTTGTTCAGAAAACTTTGGAAGATTAAACCTGGCTGCACCGTGATGTAAACCTCTTCCGGTTTTTCTACCTTCCCTTCTAGGTTTAGCTGCCCTCGCGGGTCAACCACAACACTCCACATTCTACCCGTGGGGGTACTGGCATTGATGCCGCCCTTTTTGTTTCTGCCTTCAACCCAAACAGATTTCACCAGCAAACAGTCTAGAACAAACGCAGCCTTGGCGATCTCGTTTAGCTTTTCATGGACTGGCAAATCCGTCCGTTTATCCCAACCCAGGTACTTGACTACATCGCTAGCCTTGAGACTGAATTTGCCCTCCCAAGGTACAGGTTGATTCATTGTATGAGCTGCAAAAATCAAATGCAGCTTCACCGTATTGAAACCAAACTTGTCTATGATTTGCTCAGCCTGATTCCAGGGAAGCACTGCAATATCACCAGGGCTAGTGATGTAGTGTTCGATGTAATTATTTGGATTGCCCTTGGCTTGATGTTGAAAGCAAGCAAGTCCACTTGCATCTTTACGCCATAGGTCTTTTCTCGTTTGAGCAGTAATTGCGCTGGCGAAAGCAGCGAAAGTAGGGACGGCTAAGGTAGCGTCCGTTAATTTAGACTCTGTAACTGGTATTGATTTTGTAGCCTCGTCTAGACTTAACCCAAGAATTTTGTCTAACTCCGCCAGAGAAATGTTTGGTAAGTCTAGCCCTTTAATAATCACTTGGACGATTTCATCAGAAAATCTACGTACAAGTGCAGACAGTTGCTCTTCTAAAGAAGATGTAGAGGATTGCTCGTGGATATATTTGTAAAAGTTTTCCTGCCAACTCTCAGCACTCATTTCATCAACAGCTTTTTCCCCTAAGTCATCTTCCATTTTTTCAGTTGCGGATACTGCTTGATAGCTTAATATACTCTTGGCACAGCTAGTCCAAATATCCGATGTTTCAAAGCGAGATTTAATCGATTCTTCTAAATAAGAAATTACTTCTTCAACTCCTGCTTCACTTAGGTTTAATTTGATGTTTATAGGATTATGCTCTTTATCGAGAATGAGTAAAAAGTGAGGAAGTCCTTTGTCAAACAATTGTCCGTTTTCTAAGCCTATTTTAAGTAAATGGTCATATACATTCACTAAATGGAAGCAGAGTTGAGTTGCCACCAAACGCAAAAGATTACTTTCTTCACGTACCCATTGTGCGATTTGCTGAACCAGTTCGGGTTTGAGATTTTTTCTAAAATAATTTAGACGATAGTAAAATTTATCGACTTGTTGAATAATTTGTTCTTTGCTATTTGTTTTTAATCTTTCAGATGGAACAATTACAACTTCTCCTGTATCTTGATTGACTACGGGAACGTAAGGCGTGGGCTGATAGTAAGGTGTATTTTTCCAGAAACTTGCTGGGTCATACTCAAAAACGTCGTTATCATTTTTGTCGTTCATGACTTTAACACACTCCTGGGTTTCCTGCAGGCAATAGTAATAAGAGCAGCTTAGTTAACAAAAATTTTAGAGTTTCAAAGCCTTTTTGGGGTGAGAGTCAGTTTGTTAGAATCAAAGTTGGGATAGCAAATAAGTTCCGACTTTCTACGCCAAATTTACCCATTTTATCTAGGCATAATCATCTAAGAATACCACCGGAGCGTTAGTCCATTCAGTGAAAACTAACGGGTTGGATCTGTCCTGAATTTTTTCTCTAACCGCTGGAGCTTTGTATTTGCCCAACCAGTACGCTCCCAGATTTCTTGAAGATATGCCATAGTATCAGCGGGGGTACGAGCAGGAAATATTGCTGACCCAATTCCAGATAGAATGAAAAATAGAATCAAGAAAACTAGGGCAGTTTGACCAGCTTTTCGCCAGCTGTTATAGTTCCAGCCCTCTTCCTCTATCTGGCTGATTATTTTCCGATCCTCTATGCTTAACAGTCGGGTTTCTATACCGCTCTGATTCTTGTCGATCTGCTCTAACTTGGTCGGGATACTGCTCAAAGCTTGCCTCAACGACAAGATTTCTGCCTTCAACCCTTTCAGCTCTACGCTCCCTATTTGCGGCGAGGATTTGGGCATATTCTGTAACTGATTCTTCAAGAGCGCTAATTCTTGAAGCAAGTTCTCTCTGTGAAGCTCTGACTGCTGCTTGGAGTTCTCGGAGTTCTTCAACTCCTGAGTCAAAAGCTCGATCGCTGCTGTCTGTTTGCTGATCAGTTGAGTCTGAATTAAATTCGTTTGCGCCCATGCTTTTAACTCCGCTCTGTCTTGCGCTCGCTCAGCTTTTTGATTGATTTCTAACTCATTAACTTTTTTGTATAATCTGCCCAGTGCTTCTTTTATTTCTCCGATGCCACCAGAAGTCAGTAGGAATTCACTTTCATCGCTCGAATTAGTCGTCGGTGGTGACGGGTTGCTTTGACCGTTAGTTTCACTCATTTGGCTCTCGAAGTTTTGATTTTCAGTCCTAGATATTCTGCTGCTTTCTCCAGTTCTGGCTTAGCTTGGTCTAAGAAGCCACTCACCAGTAGATAATCTCCGTAAGGAAAGCCATTCTCTTCCGTAGCCGCCGAATAGGGTAGCCCCTGCTCAATCAGGGTATCAAAAGTGGAATACTCTAGTTCCGGCATTTCAATCTCTATGCCCTTTAATTCCGTCGTCACCGCCACCTTAGTTTTGCTGTCATCCCAGCGCCGAAATCCTAACCCTTTATCCCAGCAGAGATTTTTCACGACTACATAATCAACTGAGTCACCACAAAATTCGACCATAGCCCGAAGCGAATTTATTACCGGATAGTCTAGGTTAAGTACCGTGACTAAAGTGACCCGATATCCTAAATCTGCTGCAATTTTGAATAGACCAAACCTTTTGATAATTTCCCTGGTCTTGTTACCGACTGCTCCTGGCATATCCATGACAACTACATCGGGAGATTCGGTTTTTACTTCGGTGAAGAAGCGCTTGGCTTCAGCCACTTCCAGAAAGTTAAGCAGCCTGACTCCAGTGCCAAACTCTTTATAGTATTCGTACAAATTTGGATTTTCTGTATCCGCGTCGTAAGCTAAATAATTGACGGATAAGGACACTAACTGATCTAGTAACAGTCGCAAAAAGGCGGTCTTCCCAGTGCCACCCTTACCCCCAAGAATCATTACTATACGTTTCAAATGTTCCTCCTATCAGTGATGTTAAATTTCGATTTAGCACTGACCTTAGACTTGGGTAGGTCATTTGGCTCCTCCAGCTCGTGCAGCTCTGCTTCTAGGATCTCTGGTTGGAGTTGAGTCTCCTCAGACGATGCAGATTGTGGCGATGGCTCTGACGATGATTGTTTCGAGTCAGACGATGCGGATTGTGGCGGATTTTTTTGGCTTTTCTTGTGATAGCTTTTGATCCCACTAGCTGCCAGTTCTACTCCATGCTCGGCAAACACCGCCGCGATATCCTCATAAGAGTACCCAGCATCTAACATCTCTTGAATTGGTATAGCAAGACTGCGTACTAGCTCCTCGATGGTGACGGTGATAGGAGTCGCGGCTTTAACTTTCAAACTAGCAGCAATTTCGGGAATCTTATTTTTACTAATAGCCTTGGGCTTTCTCGGCATATAATAGCTTTTAAAGTATCGGTAAATTTATCCTACAATTTTTTCTTTTTTCCAAAAAGCATTTCCCGCTGTGATAACAATAAGATTAATGTAGATGTCCTCTACTTATAGCTACTAGTCTGACAATAGTTTCCACATCCCCACTTGACAGTGGGTAAAAGTACCCCTTGTGACCAAATCACAGTTATACTGCGAACAGCCACAATTCCCCGATCTGCCCTAGAGCTTGACTGTAGGTATCCACACCCCGTCCTCCACTCCACTCCCCCAATGACTCCGGCTCCTCGCAGAGGCAAGCAATACGCCGTAACGCGCTAACGCGCTCCCATTCGTAAACGAATGACGGCGTGATTGCTTGTTGGGGGTGTCCCCCAAACCCCCATGCTCTCACGTCAGTTAATTAGATATTTATGTCAACAGATCCGCGCAGTCAATTAAGCAATCGATTAGCCGACGTGCTAAAGAATCGCTCGGTTATTCCTGATGAAAAGCGAGAAATAACTATCACGTTTAGAGTGAGCGCAGCAGAGAAGCAACGGCTAGAACAGCGGTGTAGTGGAGTGGTGGCTAGCGACTACATTAGAGCCAGATTATTTGACCATCCCTTGCCACAATCTAAGTCGGTTATTCCAGAAGTTAATCGGCAAGTTATCTATGAACTAAAGAAGATCGGCAACAACCTAAACCAGCAGACCAAGGCAATCAACGAAGCTGTGAAAATTGGTAGCCAGCCGTTAAATAGTTCGGTCAAATGCTACTTGGAAACAATAGAAGAATTGGCAGCGCTTTTAGAACAAACTCGTGCTTCGCTTACCCAAGCTATCCCAGCAGAAGGGCAGAGGGATGATTGCAAAAACCAAAGCAAATAAATCTTTTCGCGGTACTACCAAGTATGTACTGGAGAAGGAGAAAGCCAAAATTATTGGTGGGAATATGTATGGCTCTACCACAGACGAATTGGTGGAGCAGTTTACATTGTCAGCTCATCTTAACCCCCAACTCAAAAACCCTTGCTATCACTTAATGCTGTCTGCACCAAAGACGGATGGTGCGCTCTGCGATGAAAAATTAGCCGAAATATCCGAGCGTCACTTTGCCACTGTAGTTGTGCTATCTCGGCTAGAGGGCGATGAAGCCAAGGTAAAACAGCCAGAAAAAAGGATAGCCGATGCCAAGCTAAATCAGTTAGTCGATCGGTTCATAGCAGAAGAACTGCCAGCTTATGATTTTTTCATAGCACGGCACGAAGATAAGGAACACGACCACACCCATATTGTTGCCTCCAGAGTCAATAATTTGAATGGATTATCTATCCGCACCTGGAACAATTACGCGCATTCCGAACATTCTGCCCGACTGCTAGAGCGGGAATTTAACCTGACCCAAGTACAAAGCAGTTGGGAGAGCAAGCAGAAAGCCATGACTCGCAATCAACGAGAACGTATAGAGCGGGATGGACTTCCTGGTGAAGAAATCATGCGGCGTGCGATTGATGCTGTTGCAGCAGATCGTCCCACATTGCCGGAACTAATTAGCAGACTATGGCAAGAGCATCAGATCGTGGCAGAGGTGAGCTATTACAGCCACGGCGGGGTAAGAGGTATCAAGTATGGCATTGATATTGGACAGATAAACTCGGATGGTTCCCCCCGTCTGCTATGGAAACAGGGGAATAATCTCAATAAATATAAGTATTCATTTAAGAAAATACAAGCAGAATTAGGGGTGACTTACGAGCCAGGACGTGATGACAAGCTGATTAAAAATCTCAATGAAATGATGCAGCTTCACCCAATCGAGCAAGATAGAGGGCAGAATTTATCCACCCCAGTACCCAAACTTAAAAATACTCTATCCCCGATTTCCCCAGAGCCAGAAGCCAAGCAGAAACGTCAGTATCAATCAAAGCGTTCGGCTGCAATGTATAAAGCATTCAGCCGTGGACTTGAAAATCTATTACCGACCGACCGAGACAAACAAATTGCTGCACGAGCATTTCATCGGGGTCTAAAGGCAGAGGAAGTGGAAGAAATAATTGCCGCTAGCCCTGTTGATTGGACGCGGAATGAAGCAAAATTAATAGTATCGTTTGTGCGATCGCACTGGGAGCAAGAGCGGGAAAGCCTTCAACAACAACAGCGGCAACAACAGCAGAAATCCGAACGAAATCAGGACAGAGGAATAAGTTTATAGGTTTGCTCTCTCAACCAATTAACTGCGATTTTATCAGGTGATATGCAACCGTCATTCATTCTCAAATTCTTAACTTGTAAATTTCAAAACTTGACAGTTTTCGGTAACGGTGCGAACCACATTGTCTGGTAAGCTAATCGGGTTCTTATTAGCTTTTGGTGATACTTGGAAGGAATGGGGCATGGAACTAAGCGGCAAATCAGTAAAATAGAACCCTGCAAAAAGCGGACAAAAGCTCAAGAATCGCGTTAATCGACAAGAATGCTTCATAGTATGAGGAGGTAGTGGCTTGGATTTGTTAATTCGAGAAGCTCAACTTGAGGACGCTGAGGCGATTGTCAGTATCCTCAATCCAATCATCAAAGCTGGAGTATACACAGCGCTGTCTACCCCGTTTTCTGTAGAGGCGGAACGGGAGTTTATATTGAACTTTCCCCCACGGGGTATCTTTCATGTAGCGGTATGTGAGCATACACAAAAGGTCGTGGGGTTTCAAAACACAGAGCCGTTTGCGACCTACACTCGTGCTTTCGATCATGTCGGAGTAATTGGAACCTACGTCGATTTGTGCTATCGACGACAGGGGATTGGTAGAAGTCTGTTTCAAGCGACGTTTGAGGCTGCTCTTGGCAAGGGATACGAGAAGCTATCTGCATTCGTCCGTGCAGACAACATCGCGTCATTAGCTGCCTATCTTAGCCAAGGGTTTCGCATCATTGGAACAGCCCAGAGACAAGCCAAGATCAATGGAAAGTATGTAGACGAAATCCTAATCGAACGGTTCTTGTAGAAACAAGAGTTGGGTGTCGCATTGCTTGGACTCTTATCAGATTAGTCATCACCAAAAGCTGCCAAGAACCCTATTTAATTGTCGTTCAATACCTTTACCTACAATGAGAAATCAAGCATGAGTGAACTCCGGAATACAGGTTTTTGGTCATATCTCGGCTCAATACCTAAGTAGCAGTCGAACAAGAACATACGCTAATGAGGCAAGTAGTTAAATTTTGAAGTAAAATAATAACGTATAATTATAGATTTTCTGCCTAAAGCCTCTAAAATCGCTATTTAGCTATAAGTTTGGTTTATCAATTAAATCACGGGAGCCACTGAGATTAGATAGCTGAAATACTTATGTGCAAGCATTTCAGCCTTAGCATACTTTCTGTTCGTTTGCTACTTATGCCTCTTAGTCTGGATTTGGGAGAAATTCTGGAAACAGTTCACTCCTTTTGGACAATAAATGTATTTGGTTATACCGATGGTTGTACGGTATTAATTGACATGACTATCCAAATCCGTAAGATGCCATAGGTAGATGGAATATCGACGAGAGCGAGTCATGCGCTAATCGTCTTCTAACTTGAGAAGCTGTTCGTTGAGTTCTTGAACGTAAGCCTGTACTAAGTTCTCTGAGAGGATGCGTTTGCGTAGCGCATCGTTCACCGCGCCTTTTTCAGCTAGCAGCAAGCGGCGGCGAATAGCATCTAATTTGGTGCGATCGCTAGGCTCGCTAGCAGAGCGCCCTGAACTTTGGTTGTAAAGGTCGCGCAGACTTCTTTCGGACGTTGCCACCCTTACCTGGTAAGCAGCCCGCATCTCCTCGTAGATTGCCCTTGGTAAAACTCCTGCCTTGAGCAGGCTATCCAACTCATCCTGAGCAGCTTTAGAAGCAATCAATTGAATTTGTAATTTTTCAGCCTGTTGCCTAATACTTGAAACCTTGGACAGCTTCAATCCCTTGATCAGCCAGGGTAGGATTAACCCTTGTCCTACCAGGGAGAACAGTACTGCGCCAAAGACCAGAGTGATGATTTCTTCTCGTCCTGGCAAAGTCAAAGGAATGCTCAGAGCCAGTGCCATCGAAAGAGAGCCTTTGATGTTACCTAAAACCAGAACGTGCTGCCAGAGCCAGGGAATTGGACGGTCGAACCAGCGGACTCCAGCTAACAGCGGATAGACCGAGAGAATACGTCCTACTTGATACGCTAGAACAACCAAAAGGATTGCTGGCAACATTCTCCACAGCGTCATTGGGTCGATCTCTATGCCAATTAGCAGAAAAATAAAGGTGTTGACAGCAAAACTGGCATATTCCCAGAAGCTAAACAAGGTGATTCGATCGGAGGCGGAAGTACTACGTGAAAGCCCAACATTTCCGAAAATTAGTCCCGCTACGACCACTGCCACTGCACCTGATACCCCCAAAAATTGTCCTACCTGAAAGGTGCCTAATGAAATTGCAACTGTTAGTAAAAGACTGCTAAGGGGGTTATCTAAACGAATGAATATAGGTACGCTCAAATAGCCTATAACTAACCCCAAGAAACTACCCCCCAAGGCGACAATCAGCAGTTGTTGAACTCCTGTTGAGAAGGTGAGGGAACCTGTTTCATATATTGTCAAAATTAGATTGAACGAAACTAGGGCAGCAGCATCGTTAAATAAGGTTTCTCCTTCAACAATGGTGGAAAGACGGGAGGGCACGCGAATCTCTTTAAAGACGGCAATCATTGAGACTGTATCCGTGTTTGCCAGAATGACTCCCATGAGGGACGCTGGTATCCAAGCTAGTCCAAGCCCATATTTCAATAGAACAGCAATAATTGCAGAGGAAAACACAGCCCCTGGTCCAGCCAGAAGAGCGACTGGTTTAAACGTGTTGCGTAGACGCCTGATGTCTGTATTGATTGCCGCGTCAAAGATGAGAATTGGCAGGAACAGATTTAAAACAAGAGCAGGATCTAAACCAATGCGACGAGACAATAGCTCAGTAATTGGTAAACCTGCTAATACTAAACCTGTAACGTAAGGAATCCGAAGCTGCTGTGTGATCAGGGCAACAGCTGTTGCAACGAGTAGTAGAACAATTAGGATTGTTGCCAGTTCTGATAAATCCCCAGAAACTTGGGGGTCTACTGGACTACTTTGTGCCAAAACTGATTGTCCTAGCAACCAAAGCATTACTAATACCTATGCGAGCTGAGTGATGGGAAATCTTCTAATTTTTCTCTCAGTCGCTGTGAGATGAACCGTTCTAATGTTGCTGTGACCACTTGAGCCAGAAATATCAATTCTAACAAGTAACTGCTCAATGCTTCTAACCCAACAAGCAGACAACTCCAGCCAGTCGGTACTTGATCGCCATAGCCAATCCGAAAGAAGGTGCCCATGCTGAAATAAAGCAGCGATAGAAAGTCAACTTCACGAGTTTCTTGACGGGTTAACACCATTCCCCAGCTAAGTCGATCTATTCCCATATATAGTAGTGCAAAAAGCACAATTAATCCCAAGCAAATTGAGGTGAGCAAAACGGCGTAATTACACCATCGACGTGTAGTTAGACGGTTCATATTTTGATTTTGCAATAAAACTCAAGAGTTACGCAGTTGAGTAAAAGGGGAATGAATCCATCGAAGGTCAACGAGTACGACTATATCAACTAACTGAATTGCTACACAGAAAGCCAGCAATGTTGAAGCAGAACGAGTCCAACCAGAAAGTGGAAACTCGCCTGCCCATGATGCAATTATAAGCCTACTACATCGTCTGGAACCAACGCTAGAAGTATTGTGGAATGAAGCTCAACAGCAGGTGAATAAGAGAGCCGTAATTCTGGTGGTGGAAATCGTTGAGGTTCCACCCGATGAGGAAATGTATCAGCGCGGCATTCGCCAAAAATGTAGGTACAAACTGGAAACCACCCGGAGGAAAAATCTGTTTTAACTGAGGGCGATGTGACAAAACACTGTTGGCTATTGATGAAACCTACATTCTGGTGTTAGCACTCCTGAAGTCGCTCTGGATACCAGCAACGCGCGTGAATAGTGGTTTTGGTGATGGTTGGCACCCACGCTACAAAGCAAACTCTCCAGGCAACGCCTCAGTCACACGACGGGTGCTGCATCCGCACCAGTTGTAGTGGCTTCTGGCTTGGGTTCCTTCGCCTTCTTCTCAAACACCTTGATACCAGCGTCAACCACTTCAAAGCCGTTGTCGCTTTGTTGCCCTAACTTGCCGCTCACGGCTCCAACCCAATCACGCTCAAGCTGCTGCATCAGCTTCCGCGAGCGCGCCAACTCTTGGCATTGATTAGCATTGAGTAGGCCTAATGGGTAGCTCAACGGTGAAGGTTGTCCATCCATTGCTAGCAGTTGCTTTGATAGTTCCCCCCAAGTGTTCTACTAGCTTCTTAACCAATGCTAATCCTAACCCAGTTCCACCATGCTTCCACGGATCGCTGTTGGGAATGCGGTAGAACTTGTCGAAGATCCGATCTAGCTCAGACTCAGAAATTTCAACTCCAGAATTGCTGACAATCAACCGTAGCCGATTAGAGAAAGCATCGGCAGTCATCAGAATTTGTTGAGAAGCTGGCGTATACTTGCAGGCATTATGCAGCAGTTCAGTCACAACTCGCTCCAGAAGCGCTGATTCAGTTGTCAACACTGGCAAGTCGGTGGGAATGTTAATTGACAAAATTTGTTGCTGAGTGCGGACACGTTCGGTAAAAGACTCAACGATAGGAGAAATCCACGTTGACAGGTCAAGCGTCGTCAAGCTCAAGGGGTCATTTTCAGCATCAAGGCGTGACAAGTCTAGCAAGTCATTGATCAGGCTAATCTCTCGCTGACACTCGTTCCGTAAAATCTGCAAGTACCGCTCTACTCGGTTAGGCTCTGCATCGTAGAATCCAGCTTGTTTTAGGGTGACTTCTAGCAGAGAGAGCGCTACTTTAATGTTAGACAGAGGTGAGCGTAACTCATGGGAAACTGTATCTAGGAAATCATCTTTGAGGCGATGCAGTTTTTCCAATTCTTTGACTTGTGCCATAGCTGCTTGATAAAGTCGGGCTTGGCGTAGAGCGATCGCGCATTGGGTTGCCACCTGCTGCACTAATCTAATCTCCGGCTCGTTAAAGGCTATGTCTGGCTGATTGATTAACCATAAGTCGCCCAGCACGCCTTGGTCATCTTTAATCGGACAGGCTAGCATGACAACTCGACCACGAACAGGGTTAGGAGAGATGGAACAAAATTGGCAAGACTGCCCTTGCAGGAGCTGTTGGTAGACTTCAGGAAAGGCAGCTATTTGTATCCGACGAGCCTGCGCCCCAGGGTTGATGGTGGCGTACTCATAGTAGATGGTAGAAGTGCCTGACTCCAGATCGTATAATGCTGTATTACAACAAGTCGCTCCCAGTACAACGGCCAATTCCTGTACCGCGGTTTGCAAGATTTGGCTTTCGTCGAGACTATCGCGCACTTTATCTGTAATCCGCTTTAGCATCGCTTCAAATTCAAGTGCCTGTTGCAGTTGTGCCGTCCGCTCGGCCACTTGAAATTCGAGGTTGGCGTTGAGTTTCTGCAAAGCTTCATTCGCTATTTTGCGTTCAGTAATGTCAACTTCAACGCAAGTCACAACCCAACAATCGGCAAACTCATCGCGGTAAGGTACGATGATATCAGAGATCCAACGCCAAATTCCATCTCGATGCTGAAATCGAAACTCAACTTTAGTCTGGCGCTCAGCGAAGACGCTCTCAAAGATTTGCGGAATAACAGTTTTAACGTCCTCCGGGTGAATGCGTGATATCCAAAGGGTTTTATTAGCTTTCAATTCCTTTGGTGAATAGCCAAAAATTGCCTCGGTTCCAGCAGAAAAGTACTCATATGTCCAGTCTTGGTTAGTGAAGAGACGAAACCTGGCAATGACAGCTCCAGCACTACTAAGGATGCTACTGAGTTTGGCTTCGGAGTCTTTCAAGGTTAATTCTGCTTGTTTGCGCTCTGTGATATCTTTACTTACGAAGAGAATACAGGCTTGTCCATCAATTTCAATCATCTCTGCTGAGAGTAGGAATGTCTTGATTTCACCTGCCTTGGAGCAGCAATCAAATTCTAGGTTGCGAATCACTCCTTCCGCTTGCAAACGTTGTATAACTTGAGCACGCTCTTCCAGGTTAATCCCAAGCCCTAAGTCAACTGAGGTAAAACCAATTACCTCTTCGCGAGTGTAACCAAAAAGGCTAAGGAAACTGTCATTCACCTCGATGAAGCGTCCTTCTGCCCACGTCGAGATTAGAATAGGGTCAGGGCTAGCACGAAACACTTTGGTAAACTTTTCCAAGGATTCGTGTAACTGCTGTGTCATTTCCTCCAATTCATTTACAGGAATATCTTTACCAATGCGCTGCTCCGCTCCACCATTAGCTGTGGCAAGAGATGCGTTAATTAACTGAAAGAGCGGTTTAGCAAACCACTGAGCAGTTACCAGTCCCAGAAAGAGCGTCGTTCCTAAAACTACCTGATTCAATAAAGCAGTCTGTCGCTCAGAGCAAAAGGAGAGATAGCTCGTTAACCCAACTGCTACTACAACCTGTACCACAAAAGGTACTAAAAAAACGAATTGCAGTGGCATTTTGCGATTTTGGATTTTAGCTTGCTGATTTTGCGTTTTTGTTGGTTGACTACTCATGACTTCTTGCTGCTGCAAGTTCTCTCATCCATATAGCAGGTCATCATTTTCCCGCTACTTTGGCAACAATTACGGGAGAGATTTTTTTCATTTCTAAATAAATTTGTAAATATAGATTGTGATTCTAATCCTCTCGGTTAAGAAAGATAAAGAGTTAAAGGAGGGAGATGTGACTCTTTTCCATCCTTAACCTTTCCTAGTCCGATTGAAGATTAGTATTACTTGTCCAAACGTTTTGGGTTCTTATCCTAGTTAGCCGAATGAACGATCGCGCTTCCAGTATGACAGACTACTTATTGATACGCGAATATCCTAAGTGCAAGAGCAACTACAGAAACTAACATGGACTGCGACACCTACTCATTGAAGGAATGGATTTTTTCCGAGTTCTATCCTATGAATACAAGAGTACTTCAAGGGGAGCTGATGCCTGAAGACATGGCAAGCATTGTGAATGACTGCGCGCTTAAGGATCTACCTACAATTGATGCGCTCAGCACGCGAGAAGGCTGGCAGCTTTTAACTTTATTAGGAATACTAGGCACTTCAGTCGAGCGGCACGCTCAACAAGCTGTACGTCGTCACTCGCCAGCTGAAGCAGTTTTACCCAGCAAGGGATTGGCACTGCTTTTGGTCAACGGCAAGCAACCATTTCTGGAATACTTTCAAGCACTTGCTAATACTCTACACCATCCTCATCGCGATAGCTTCATCACTTATATCGAGATGAATGGTCCTTGCACCGAAGTGCAACACCCTGGGATGCGGCAGCCTATGTATCGCTTAGGCAATCTGTTTGAGGACGATTCATTTATAACCTTTACAGGCAAATTTCAAGAGGTGGAGTTCATCACCCTGCTGAAGAAATCCGTGAGCTTGCAGGGGGCAGCAAATCTGCTGATAGAAGAAGCAATAAATCATCCAAAGGGTATACAGGCACACGAGTCCATTCAAGCATTGACCGCTGCTGCCACGTTGATGTTTGCTATCCGGGATTTGATAGCTGACTTTATCCGCCGGAACCCATTTTCCACTGACTTCTTCCTGGATGAGCATCGGCAGTATGCTGTCCGCTGGTATGCAGACCGAACAGTCAAGGCTTCTAGTGCTGCCAATGATGACTCATCCCTACTGCGGGATCTACTCCTGTTCACAGAGCTAGTACCACTTCGACAGGGTTTTGGCGGTTTTCGCTCCCATGTCCGAGATACCTATCATGTTTTGCTTCCTGATGCTGTAGCTCGCTTGGAGCAAGCGATGAACCGTGAAAGCTTGGAAGTTCTCATCTCAAAGGCGATTCATCTTGACTTAGAAGCATTGTTAACCTTGGATGAAAGTCAGGTTTGTGCACTAATACAAAAACAGCCTTGGTTGGCCGCATGTTTAGTCCTGTATCGCTCTCAGCATGAAGTTTCAAAAGCCCACTTCTCAACCATTATGAAGTACTTGGTGTGGCCCAAACGCAAGCGCGATAAGCTTGAAGATTCCCGGGAGCAAGTTACGGTAGTCTCTAATACCCGTGGTAGTACAGGAATGGAGCCAATGGGTATCATGGCTTGGCTTGACCAATCGAGAGCTCGGCATCCTTTGGCTATGCTTGGGCATCGCTTGCCGATAGTACAGCTTTGCTCGACGCTCCTTCAACAGTACGTCTCTCATCCAATTGAGATGTCATTTGAAGAATTGGTTACCTTTTTACCGACAGATATGAGCGATACACTCCGCCCTTGTGCGCTAGGACGTTGGAGCAATCGTATTGGAGTAGATCTAGTGAGCCTAGTACCAGAGGCAAACTAGAAAGTAAAATGGCTACCCACCAAGCATTTGAGCATTTGGAAACTTTTTTAAAATCAATACTTGAAGGCGCTCGGCACTGGTGGCTTAGAAGCGTAATGGCATAACAGGGTTGAGCCTAGCTCCGCGGCTCAATCCCCACCAGAAGCTGAGCTAGTCGATCTTGTTCTATTCAATTCCATGCTTGCTCATCTCGTCCTACGTTTCTCTTGCTTTATGCCCAGCAGGAGTACATTGCTACGTACTAACTCAGGAGACAAGAATGCCCCTCAACAACAGGAGTAGCTAGCAGTGGTGACACGCGCGGCTTTGCTTTCCAAATCGCATGACTTGCTGTGATACGCTGCTATGACGACCTAGATCTTGACACGCCTATGCAGGAAGTCGATCACTCTTTCTCCTCCGATGAGTTGTCATTGTAGCTTGGTTACAGTCAGTGGCGCGATCGCCTTTGAGTTATTATAACAATATTGAGATAGCAGGCGGTCAGCCATGCCCCTTGCCGCGAGTTGTTTTCTACCAGGAAAGGGGGTAAATGAGCAATCGTACAGAAAGTTACGCGCTTGGCTAAAAGCCTTGCTAGGCAAGCATTTTATCACTCAATATTTTTTGTAATTGTTTAAGTATCAATTAACCTGTAAGTTATTTGGTACACTAAATTTGAACGGCGCAGTACAGGTTTGAGACCGAAAAAATTCAGAGGGTTTAATTGGTACAAAGAGTTGCCATTTATTGTCGGGTTTCTACAACTGACCAGTCCTGTACGCGGCAAGAACGGGACTTATTAGAGTATGCTGCTGTTTGTGGCTTTGAGGTGGTTGGTGTTTGGAAGGAAACAGCCTCTGGAATTAAACACAACCGCTGTGAGCGACAAAAGATTATGGCGTTAGCGCAAAGTCATAGCATTGATGCGATTTTGGTGACAGAGATGACCCGGTGGGGACGTAGCACCATTGACCTGATTGAGACGTTGCAGTCACTCCATAGTTGGCATATTTCCTTAATTGCTCAAACCGGATTGCAATTCGATCTGAATACACCACAAGGCAGGTTAATCGCCCATCTTATGGCATCTTTGGCTGAATTTGAACGAGATTTGCTGCGAGAAAGGGTGCGTTCGGGGGTAGCGGCGGCTAAAGCGCGAGGTCAAAAGTTTGGCAGGCAACCAGGACAACGTGTGAAAGCAGATAAGTTGGCACCCAAAGTTTTGCAGATGGTTAATGACGGGTATTCTTACCGCAAAATTGCCGACAAACTCAACCTCAGCAAGACAACTGTCAATGATATTGTCAAACGCCACAGACAGTCACCAAAGAAATCATCGTCGGAGAAATAAATCTGAAATCCTTATCCACTAATCGTTTCAGCCAAAGCATGGCGGCAAATTCTCTCTTCGCTACTTTTACCCCAATTCGGGCATTCTTACGCTTAGAACTATACTGGTTTGCTACAGGTATTAGTTGGTACGAAGCTAAACTCGCTATTATTCGGGATGCAATTCGGACTTACCTGAGCGCTCCTCGCTACTCCCTTCACCCAATTGCGTAACTCCTGCCAGTTTTTCTCCCTCAGCTCCCTCAGCTTCCCTAGCTCTCTTCTAGCTCCTAAGCCCTCTTCTTGAGTCGAGAAATCAATAAATCGATTTCTGGTAATTTCATTTGGGTGGCGATCGAGGCGAAAACTCCAATGCCGACGAAGCCAGAGGCGATCGTTTGCAGCAATAGTAAAACTAATCCCTGACTGCCGAAGACATGTTGCAAACTCCAGAGAGTCCCCCAGCTAGCTGCCCCAGCAATAAAGCTACTAGTAACTAACCCCAAAAATGGTAAACTCCATTGCCGCAAAGGTAAACCGTGGAGTTTTCGATGCAACACGCCCAAAAACAGCAGCGTCGAAATCGTATTGACTCCTACTGTTGCCAGTGTAATTCCAGGCGCACCAAAAGGTTCGATCAGGATAAAATCTAGCAGGGCGTTGAGAAATATATTTAACAAACCAACGCGGAAGGGCGTTTCTCCATCTCCCAAGGCGTAAAATACTCGTACCAAGACATCGCGCCCTAAGTAGACAAACATACCAATGCCGTAGGCAACTAAAATTGAAGCTACGAGTTGCGAATCATCTTGTTGAAAGGCTCCGCGTTCGTACACAATTCGGACAATTGGCATCGCTAGAGCTGCAAATAAAGCTCCTAAAGGAAGCATCGTGAGAGCCGTTAAAATTAATCCCTGCCGCAGCCGCGATTTGAGATTATCCCACTCTAACGGATCGGCAAAGCGAGAAAGAATTGTAAATAAGGGGAGCAAAATGACATTGGAAATGATGCCGAGGGGAGTCTGAACGATTAAGTTGGCGTAGTTGAAAGCAGCTGCTGCCCCAGGAATGCTGGAAGCAAAGAAAAAATCGGTGAACAGATTAATTTGTAGCATTCCAGAAGCAAAAACAGCCGGAGCCATCAACTTAACTGCTTGCCGTACGGCAGGAGAGCGAAAATCAAATCGCAGGCGCAGCGTACCAAGTCGTAATCGCCACTGTACGATTAATTGTACGATCCACTGAAATAATGCCCCTGCTAGCGTTCCCCAGGCTAAAACTTGCCCGCCAATTGCCACATAAGCAGGAGAAATTATTTGGCTCCCCAAAGATAAATATAAGATTCCCAGCCCCAAAATAATCGTGATGCTAGAAAGTACGGGGCTGAGAGACAGCAACCAGTATTGATTGGCAGTATTGAGCGTGCCAAAACCAATCCCAATTAATCCCGACAGTAATATCATCGGAGACATAATTCGCAATTGCTCGGCGGCGATCGCGTGGGCTGTCTGGCTCAATTGCGGACCCACCAAATAAATTAATCCATCCGCCGACAAGAACAGGGCGATGGATACGAGCAACAACACTCCGCTAACTAGAGTCGTGATGCTTTCCACTAGGGGAGCGGCTTCCTGTTTGCTACGCTTTTCTAAGATGCTGACAATCGTGGTGTGGATTGGACCATTCACACCTCCCAGCAAGATTAAAAAGAAACTAGGGACGATGTAGGCATAGTTGTAGGCGTTAGCAGCTATACCCGTACCGAAAGCCGCCGCGATCGCCTGTTGGCGAAACAAGGCAACTAATTTACTCAACAGGGTTGCTACTGCAACGATCCCCGCAATTCCAGCTAAAGTTCGAGATTTTTGTCGATCGGACACAACTAGGGACTCGGGGCTAGGGAAGCTGAGGGGGTTGAGGGAGCACAGCAGTTACGCACTTGAAGTTTCAGATCTCGATCCCCCCTATACTCCCTTAACAAAAAAGGGGGGGGGAAACTAATGTCCTCTTTTTAACTCTGTTGGGGAATCGACTGCGTAACTTCTGAAAACTATTTAGGGAACATTATAAATATGCCACTCCTGAATTCCCCAATGGCTGAGAACAGCTTCAGCCTTTTGGATCTCATCCTCTGTAGCTTCTACGATCGCTAAGTAATCTCCTTGGTTGAATCGCTCGCTGTAAAATCTGGCTTGTTCTTCGGGGACAAACCAACCTCGCAGCGCCCCATGCAGTCCGCCGGCAACTGTAGCAGCTCCACTACCTAAAATAACCGCTACCATACTTTCCACAGCCAAGGCAGGACCCACTCCAGGGACTAGCAAGATGCCCAGTCCAACAATTAAAGTCATTAATCCTACTCCTGTACTCCCTGCAAGCGCGCCTTTTATCGCACTTTCAGCTCGTGTAATTGGCGGTCGTTGAATGACATTACAACCTAGAATCTCATCGCCTTCGGGGGTTTTTGTCACCATAGAAATCTTCTGCATGGGGAAGCCAATGCTTTGCAGCTCGGTAAGTGCCTGTTCTGCGTTTTGACGATGAGAAAATATACCAATACCATGTTTAAGGTTACGATCGGTCATATTGATTTTTGAAAGTTTGATGCTGTAAAGGTGAATACTCTCTACCAGTAGAGTTGGAAAATAGTTGCCAAGCAATCCGCGCTATAGAGAGGCTACTTGAGAGGTGCAAAACGCTTTAACAGGGCTGCTAGAGCAATCATCGGGATTCCCAAACCAAGACAAATTAAGCCTTGAATCAAGCTCAGTGCCTCAGTTGTAAATAGCTGGTTCATCACGCTCCATTGACTAAAAAGCGTTTGGAAGATGAATACACAACCAATGCCGACCGCCACAGCATAGCCAATGGATTCATCTTTACCGCGTATTCTGGCAAAGAGCGCTGGGATAAATCGACTGATGCTTAACAGGTAAAAAGCTTCTGCTGCAACCAATGCCTGAATTGCCATCGTCCGAGCTAAAGTTTCATTGCCTGTGGTTTGAACGATCCATTCAAACGTGCCAAAAATTACAATCCAGTTGAAAACAGAGACTGTCAGAATCCGTGTCAGCAGGCTACCCGATAGAAGGGGTTTGTTCGTCGGACGAGGAGGTTGTTGCATGACCCCAACAGAGGCAGGCTCAAATGCTAAAGGTACTGTCAAAGCTACGGAGCTAACCATATTCAACCAAAGAATTTGCACCGGAAGAATCGGCAATGCCGTTGACAAAAGTACCCCAATCAAAATCGTCATCGATTCTCCACCATTTACAGGCAAGATGAAGGCGATCGCTCTCAGCAAATTTTTATAAACCGTGCGTCCTTCCTCAACTGCCGCTTCGATTGAGGCAAAGTTATCGTCAGTCAGGAGCATATCAGCCGCTTCTTTCGCCACTTCCGTACCAGCGATCCCCATCGCCACCCCAATATCGGCTTGTTTTAGGGCTGGGGCATCATTAACTCCATCTCCAGTCATCGCCACAATTTCACCTTTGGATTGAAGCGCCTCAACGATGCGGAGCTTTTGTTCGGGTGCAACGCGAGCAAATACCATGCTCTGCTCTACAGCATTTGCCAGTTGCCGATCGTCCATTTGGCTGAGATCTTGACCCGTGAAAACGGGAGCATCTTCGCTTTGGTTCAGCCCGATCTTCTGGGCGATCGCCGCCGCAGTCATTGCATGGTCGCCCGTAATCATTTTGACTTGGATACCAGCCGACTGACAGGAATGAATTGCTTCAATCGCATCTGGGCGAGGTGGGTCGATCATGCCTTGCAGTCCCAGAAAAATTAAATCTTTCTCAATGTCAGAATGCTCAATTGAAGACTGCGAACGCGGTACAACTTTCTTGGCAAGTGCGAGTACCCGCAGCCCTTGCTTCGCCATCTCATCTACAGATCGCTCTATCTGCTTTGAATTGACTGCAATCCTATCTCCATGAGTATCGAGCATTTGGTAGCATCGCTTGAGGATCGCCTCGGCTGAACCCTTGACATAGATCGACCTTTCTGCTCTGGTGTCATGCAGGGTTGCCATGTACTGAAACTGAGATTCAAAAGGAATCGTATCGAGTCGGGGAAGTGTCTGTTCCAAAGATTGCGATGTTAAACTTGCTTTACGAGCTACAGCAACCAACGCTCCTTCCGTAGGACTGCCAACCACTACCCAGTTGCCATCCTCTTCCTTCAAATGCGAGTCATTGCACAACAATCCTGCTTGCAAGCATTCGTATAAAGTTGGTGTATTCGCCAAGTCAACAGGTTGTTCGTCCAGGAAAATCTCTCCATGCGGTGCATAGCCCCCACCGCTGACCGTATAGCGTTGTCCACCAGCATAAATCTCTTGAACTGTCATTTGGTTTTCAGTCAGCGTCCCTGTTTTGTCGGAACAGATTACCGTTGTACTACCCAATGTTTCAACCGCTGGTAACTTGCGAATGATGGCGTGATGAGCCGCCATCCGTGAAACGCCAATCGCCAAAGTAACGGTTAAAACAGCTGGTAAGCCTTCAGGAATTGCACTCACTGCTAAAGCGACAGCAGCTTTAAACACCTCAACCCAGGATGCACCTTGGGCAACTCCCACAGCAAAGGTGAATGCAGCCAACCCCAAGATGACATACAGCAGAGTTTTGCTAAACTTATCAATTTTACGAGTCAATGGGGTTTCTAGACTTGTACTCTGTTGCATCAAGTGGGAGAGGTGTCCTGCTTCTGTCATCTCTCCAATTCCCACAACTAGCCCACGCGCTTGACCGAAAGTGACTAAGCTACCCGTGTAAGCCATATTTATCCGTTCTGCTAGAGCAGTCTCCGGAGGCAGCGGTTTGAGATCTTTTTCAACCGGAACCGATTCTCCTGTCAAGCCAGACTCATCCACTTGTAAATCGCGAATTTCGCTCAGCCGTAAATCGGCAGGCACTTTGTCACCGGAGGATAGCAAAACGAGATCGCCAGGAACTAGATCGCTAGAAGAAACGACCAGCTTTTGACCATCTCGTACAATGGTTGCCTCCGTCGTTACGGATTCTGCTAAGGCGGCGATCGCATTCTCAGCTTTAGCTTCTTGAACGAAGCCAATGATGGCGTTGATTAGAGTCACACCAAAAATCACGCCTGAATCGATCCACTCTTGCAAAAATGCAGTCACCACCCCTGCAACTAACAAGATGTAAAGTAGAGGCTGATTGAATTGCTGGAGGAATCGTAACCAGGCGCTTTCTCTTTTTTTCGCTGTTAACTGATTTGGACCCAGGCGATCGTGCCGTTCTGCTGCCTCATTGGCAGATAGACCCGTTTCAAGATCGGTTGCTAAAAGCCGAGCAACTTCCTCTATAGCAAGATAATGCCATAGGTGTTTGGTTGATGTCTCTACATCCGCTACTGCCATAGCACTTCCTTCACGCAAAATGGCAACGAGAGAGCAACTAAAGATGATTTAAGTCAAGGGTTTTTCTGTTGCTTCACGTTGTCTCTAGCGTCGTTTGCAAATGTGAGTGAAATATGATCGACTTGTTGACGTTGCTCACTTTTGGATCACATTTGTCCTCAAGACTAATAGGCAAGCCAATGGAGGTAGCTTATGGACTTGCAGGCAACGTTTCACTGGATTTATGTAGCAGCAATGGCAATCGGGGCGCTTTACTTCATTTCACTGGGCACCAAACCTCGTGGCGTTCCTCAATCCGAATATTTAGTTGCCACCTTCATCCCGATCTGGTCAGGGCTAGCGTATATGGCAATGGCATTAAATCAGGGAAAAGTGGAAGTGGCAGGTCAGGTCGTCCATTATGCTCGTTATATTGATTGGATTGTGACTACCCCCTTGCTATTGTTGGCACTCTCTTGGACAGCGATGTACTACATTGCAAAAGACTGGACTCTAATTGGTTCTCTGATGGGAACTCAAGCGATCGTGGTGGTGACTGGGCTAGTAGCTGATTTGTCTACTGTGGATTGGATGAGATATCTGTGGTATGCCTGCGGCGTAGCCGCATTTTCAATCGTGCTTTGGGGAATTTGGCTGCCTCTACGCGCCAAAACTCGCGGGCAAGGTGTGGAACTATCAAAACTCTATGACAAACTCGTCACTTACTTCACAGTGTTGTGGATTAGCTACCCAATTACTTGGCTGATCGGTCCTTCGGGGCTGGGTTGGGTCAATCAGACGATTGAGACACTCCTGTTCTGCGTCCTGCCCTTCTTCTCGAAAGTTGGGTTTAGCTATTTGGATTTGAATGGTTTGCGGCGTTTAAATGCCTCTAAAGCTCGTGTTATTGCTTCAGCTCAAAAAAGCTTTTATTAAAGCGAAACTAACTTCACTCGATGATTTCGTAGCGTACTAACTGCCTGATATTTTGTCGGGATAATCCTAGTTCTTGAGCGATCGCCGTTTCTATCCGCTCGACCTCTATTGTTGGCAGTTCCAATTCCAATCGCTTCAGGATCGGTTCCGCTGTCTCCACTTCTACCTGAGTCACTCCCTTTGTTCTGTTGATAGTAGCATTGATCAGCAATACGTTTACCGATACCTTTGCTTCCAATTGAGTATCTGATTGGAGTTTGTTGTTTGTACTGTAGGAGCGGCTTAATTCCTGAGCAGCCAGGAGACTACAGACAAACCAGAATCCAGCTGCCACAAATGGTAAAGGCAACCAAAACTCTATCCCTGACACTTGTAGCCAACGTTTAATCCCATGCCACACGCTTCACCTTGTCCCATTCATTTCATAAATCCGCTCGTATCTGCACTCTAATGCCGCGATCGCCCTCCTGAAATCTTACCTATAGACGATGTGCTAATTACATTAAATTCTATGCTGATAAAGCAAAGCGCAACAGCAATGGTATGAGAATCTTGCTGGAATGGTATGAGAATTTTACTGGTTGAGGATGACCCTAAACAATTGATGCCCCTTCAAATCGTTCTCTCCCAAGCAGGACATAGCGTGGACGGGGTGAAGGATGGGGAAACCGCTCAGTGGCTCTTATCTGAAAAAGAGTATGACCTACTGATTTTAGATTGGATGTTACCCCACATCAGTGGGTTAAATCTCTGTCGCCAGTATCGAGCAGCAGGTAAAACTGCTCCGGTGCTGATGATTACAGCCAGAGATACCACACCTGAGAAAGTAACTGGGTTAGATGCAGGAGCAGATGACTATCTGGTTAAGCCAATCGACATTGTAGAATTCATGGCACGAGTGCGGGCATTGCGGCGGCGATCTCCCCTCTGGGAGGCAGATATTCTCTGCCTTAGCGATCTCCAACTCCACCTCGACACGCTGGCTGTGGAACGACAAGGCAAAGTCGTTTCTCTCTCCAGTCGAGAGTTTCAGTTGTTAGAGTACTTCATGCGTCATCCCCGACAAGTTTTGACTCGCAACCAGATTGAGCAAGCGTTATGGGAGTGGGGGACTGAGCCAGAAAGCAATGCCATAACTGTTCTGGTTCGCAAGCTTCGTCAACGCTTGCAGGCGGTGGGAGCAGCTGATTGGATTGAGACTGTTTATAGTATGGGCTATCGTCTTGTTCCTCAAAAGCATTGACTTTGAAGTTTGAAAAGTGTTCAACCATAGTCGTCGGAATCTAGCTCGTTGGTTCACCCTTTCAATGGGTAGTATTCTCGTGGTCTTCGCTGGGGGAATTTATTATTTTGAAATTAAAGACAAACTAGATGTTTTAGATCGGCTGCTATATGACAGAACAAGGGTGATGGCAGCTAGCGTGCAATATGAGTGGCGTCAAGGGCACAAACAAGTCGATCTGAGCAATGTACCGCTATTAGGCAGCGGTTCTCACCCCTTGGATAAAAATTTAGTCTACGTTCGGTGGTACAACCCTCAAGGGCAGTCGATTCGATTTTTCGGTACTCCTCCCCCAGAGCAGTTGAATGTATCCCCTGGATTTCTCACGATTAAATCTGTCGATCCGCTATTGGAAGACGAACTCTGGCTTCGTCAAGTCACGTTGCCCGTTGAAGGACGGCACGGGATACTTGGCTATCTTCAAGTTGCCATGCCGCTGGCAGAGACTCAAAACAGTCTTAGTCAGTTTCAAGTTGTATTAACTCTTGCTGTACCTGTAGCACTGGGGTCGATCGGACTGACAGGTTGGTTGCTTGGTGGAGCAGCGATGCAGCCGATTCGACAATCCTATCACCAACTTCAACGGTTCACTGCTGATGCTTCCCATGAGTTACGCTCGCCGCTCTCTGCCATTCTTACCAATGCCCAAGTTGCGTTAATGATAGCAGCGGACGATTTGCAATACCATCAGCCGTTGGAAAATATTATAGATAGTGCTAAATCGATGGGGACTTTGGTTAACAATTTATTGCTATTAGCTCGTCAACAAGGGCAAATTCTGCCTCAATCTCTCAAGCTGTTAAATCTCAACGATCTGCTGGAGAATTTAGCATCACAATATCTGGAGCGAGCAATGTCCCAAAGCATCAGTCTAACCTATGAGTTATCCGAGCAACCAATTGAGTTATGGGCTGACCCAGACTTACTGCGGCAAGCAGTAGAAAATTTGCTCGACAATGCCTGTAAATACACTCCTGCTAGTGGAACTGTGCAGTTGCGCTTAGTCCCCCATCCAGGTTGGGCAGTCATCCAGGTCATCGACACTGGTATTGGAATTCCAGAAGCAGATCTACCCTATATCTTCGATCGCTTTTACCGAGTTGACACAGAACGATCGCAAGATAGTGGCGGCTTTGGGTTAGGATTGGCGATCGCTCGACAAATTGTTCAAGCCCATAACGGTCAAATTCATGTAGCAAGTACAGTAGGTAAAGGTTCGAACTTTCAGGTTGAACTACCAATCAAACCCCGAAGCATGGCTTAGACCGCTTGATGAGCTGTTGCTCACTTGCCATCGCTCGTAAAGTGGATCGAAGGCTTCAGTAAAGGTTTGTCGATATTTAAGGTAGAAGCAGCATAGGCTTCCTCTACTCGTCTTGCTATGTTTAGGTGAGCACAGACATTGCATTGGCTGCTATAGAAAACTCATCTACTTCTGGTGCGCGCAAACTTACATTTGTTTAAAGTACAATCTAATCGTTTGCTAGCCCTTAAAGTAAAGCAAGGAACAGTAGCATTAGGAAACAACAATGTACGTCCTCATTGGCGGAGCAGGTTTAGTCGGGCTAAGTCTAGCGCAAAGCCTTGTAGAACTAGGGCATACCGTAGCCATTATTGATATCGATCCTATTGCTTGCCGTTATGCCCGCGAACAAGTGGGGGTGATGGCTTTTGAAGGAAGTGCGGTAAATACGGAAGTTTTGTTAGAAGCAGGGATTCGCAAAGCTGATTCTGTAGCGGCTGTCCTTCGCCATGATGCCTTGAATTTGGCAATGGTGACTCTTGCCAAGCACTACGGAGCTTCCCACATTTTGGCACGAATGCGACATCGCGACTTTGCCGAACCGCTACGCCTTGCAGGAGCCAACCATATTGTCAGTACTGTTGACTTGGCAGTTGCCACAATGGTGAATGCGATCGAGTATCCGCAAGTAGAATCGATGATGCATTTTGAGCAAGGGCAGATTGAGGTACTGAAACTTTCCATTCCAGAAAGTTGTTATGTTGCTAATCGTAGCGTTGCCGAAATTGCTCGAGATCCCCGGTTCCCCGCAGGTTCTTTAATTATTGGCTATCAACCCCATCCCCACGAGAATCTGATGATTCCTAACGGTAGTACGGTACTGGAACCCAATTCAACTATATTGATTGTGACCAAACCAGGGTCTTTACATCAAGTGATTGATTTTGTGGAAGGCTGCAAGTAGTTTTCATGAAACTGGATCTAGATTTTTATTTAGCAATTGCAGCGATTGCTCTGACTTGTTACACGTCTTAGATAGCATCTCTTTGCTGAGCTAGGACATCCCAAGCTCGATCGTCATGGGCGATTTCTCGTTCGTCAGACTGCAAAATTCGCTCCAGATCTTGTGCTAATTGACGAGAGCGTGCCATCAAAGCGGTGTCATCTCCTTCTACAGAAGCCATATCATACAATGCTTCTTCATCATGATGTCTGAAGGTTTGAGCAGCGCGATGTGCTTTATAGGCTCGTAATCCCAATAGCTTCAATGCCTCAACGCCCATATCTAACGCCGACCCAAATGTCTCGCGTTGAATCACATCTACTCCACGGCGAATCAACTCGTAGCAATGGCGACGATCGATCGCCCGCGCTAAAATCTTGAGGTGCGGAAAGTGCTTACGTGCCAAGTCTACAATCTCCAGGATTTGCTCGCGATCGTCGATCGCTACGACCAGAAGTTTAGACTGTGCTGCCCCAGCTGCATATAACAGATCGATCCGAGAGGCATCACCATAAAATACCTTCCAGCCAAAGCGCCGCAATAGCTCAATTTGGGCTGGGTTATACTCTAAAACGGTAATTGGATAGCCATTCGCGAGCAACAACCGTCCGACAATTTGACCAAATCGCCCAAACCCAGCAATGATTACAGAGTTTTCATTGTCTTCAATGTCATCGGCTTCCCGATCGTCTAACTGTAAAAGAAAACGAGGTACGATCAGGCGATCGTAGGCAATCATAAACAGCGGCGATAGCAGCATCGAAAGGGCGACAACGGCAATCAAGCTGCCTGCCAGATTCTCTGAAAGCACGTTGCTCTGTGCTGCAAAAGAAAACAAAACAAACGCAAACTCATCACCTTGTACCAGGGCAAACGCAAACAAGATACTCTGATTCAAATCCAGTTTGAATAGCTTCCCTAGCGCAATTAACACCCCAGATTTAAGGATGGAGACTCCAACAATTAACCCGAAAATTAGCAATGGTTGCCCCAGGATTAAGTTGAAATTGATGCTAGCTCCGACCGAGAGAAAAAATAACCCCAGCAGCAAGCTCTGGAACGGTTCAACGGTACTCATTAACTCATGACGATACTCACTTTCCGCCAGCACCACCCCCGCTACAAACGTTCCCAATGCTGGAGATAATCCGACTGCTTGCATTGCCAGGGTAATTCCCACAACCAGCAGTAGTGCCGTCGCCGTAAAAATCTCGCGCAGGCGAGTAGCTGCAATAAAGCGAAATACCGGACGCATCAAGAATCGCCCACCCACGACAATACCGCCCACCGTACTCATGACCAGTAGAGTTTGTTGCCAGCCTGCCAGTGTATTGCTTGATGTTGCAGTTTGACTCACCGCCTCTCCAGGATTTGTGGATAGCAGGGGCAACAGTGCCAGGATAGGAATAACGGCAACTGCCTGAAACAGCAGGATTGAAAAGGCGGACTGTCCTCCCTCTGTTCTCATAAGTCCCCGTTCACTCAGGGTTTGTACGCCGATCGCCGTCGAAGAGAGGGGCAGGATCAGCGCGATCGCCAGTGCGGTTTGCCACGACAGTCCCAACAGGATTCCTAGCCCTGACAGGAGGACAACGTTAGCAACCATCTGCAATCCGCCCAATCCCAAGATTGGGACTCGCATCCGCCACAGCAGATCGGGCTGAAGTTGCAAGCCTACTAGAAATAACATCATCACCACGCCAAACTCAGCGAAGCGCATGACATCCTGACCTTCCTGCCCCACTAGACGCAGCCCGAACGGACCGATAACGACTCCAGCAATCAAATATCCCAATACAGAACCCAGTCCCAGTCGTTTGGAAATTGGCACTGTAATGACTGCCGCCGCTAGGTAGACGAAAGCCTGAAAGAATAAGTTTTCATTGGACATGGAGAGGTGTCTCCTGCGTGTCGAGCGCTTGCTCAAGGTAATGATTTAGATGTCGGTGTTGCAGCAGTTGCTCCCAATCAATCGCGTGGTTGCGTAGCATGAGAATCACGGTTTGATAGTCTTTGACATACCTAGAAATTTGGTGAGTCTCCTGTAGTTGGTGGGTTCCGTGAATCACAAACGGTGGTAAGTATTCCATCCCACACAGATGTGCCGTTTGCTCAAAGGGAGCCAGAAGTTCTCGGATTGTGAAGTAATTATGTCCCTGTCGGCAATAAGCCTGCTCGCTCCCTCCAGTGGTAATAGCAGAAAGGAGCTTTTTTCCGCGTAAGGCAGTGCCATTATGACCATAGGCAAAGCCATGTTCCAGCACTAGATCTTGCCATTCTTTGAGGATGGCAGGGCTGCTGTACCAGTAGAAGGGATGTTGAAAAATAATGATGTCATGGGTGACCAGAAGCGCTTGCTCAAACTTCACATCAATATGAAAGTTGGGATAGTGCTCATATAGGTCGCGAATGGTAATGGAGTCCATTCCACGAACGGCCTTAATCAATTGGCGATTGATTCGTGACTTTTCCAGTGCCGGATGAGCAAATAAAATCAAGATACGGTTTGGCTTATCCATTGATTGAATCGAGTGACACGATGGAGTTGGCAATCTAAAAACGATTCAGCAGGTTTTCCAGGCGCGTGCGATTGCTGAGCGAAACTAATTTGTTTAAACTCAGCGTCGCAAAGTGAGCGATAAAGAGAATCTCGACCACAAAATGACTGAGAGCTTCTAAGGTGACAGCGATCCACATTGCTCCCAGCGGTACTTGGGTTCCATACCCAATCCGAAAAAAGGTTTCAATGCTGAAATAAAGAAATGGTAAAAATCTGACTGCTCGTTTACCCTCCCGATCTTGCAGTAATCCCCAGTTCAGTCCATCTATTCCCCAGTAGACGAGCGCAAATAAGATCGTCAGTCCGAACGAAAGCAAGACCAATTGCAGGACTGCTGAACCCCAGCGGGATTCAATGGGGTCATCGATCGCCATACCTATCTCCATCTATGGATAAGTTAAACACAATGTCAACCCAAATGATGATTGACTCACGAAGTCGTTCGCGCTTGGGAGCTTTCAGTCCTGTAAAAGGATACCTAAGCTTCAACGCCAATTTGTAAAGCTACTCGCAATTGACAGCACCCCTGCAATCAAGATTGCCTTTTGAACAGGCATGATGCTTTTTTCTGATTTGCGAATTTGGTCTGTCATCCATCCCAGCATCATCAGCACTGCAAATCGGGCAACGAAGCCCGTAAGAGAATTTCTGACTAAATCTAGCGGCAGAACGAATTCCATTGCAATGTCATTCATCTATCTTATTAGCGGTGAAGTACGGCTTCCAAAGAATTTCTTTGAGTCAGAAAGAAGAGTCGATCTTAACCCCTAGAATGGCAGCACTGCGGTTCAATTTGCAACCATTTCCTCTAGCCCGTCTCAATACCCCCAAGCCTCCAAGGCATTGCACCGAGATGTTTGTCAAAATCTGCAAGATGCCTACAAAAGACTTGCTTTTTCATTGCAAATAACGGCTTTTTAAATTCTGATATAGCAAATTTCCAAACCTTGATAGGATAAGGATTTTTAGTCTATCTTGCAGGATTTTACGTCTATCTCGGTACAATGTCATTAAGCGTTTTGCGCAAGAACCGCTCTGCCGCAACTGCATCGCGTTTGGCACAAAGCAGAAAGTCCAGTGTGTTTCCTTGCGAATCCACGGCGCGATACAAATACTTCCACTGTCCCTTGACCTGGATATACGTTTCATCGACTCGCCACGAGTCGTTTGTAAGTCGTAGATGAGGGCGAATTCGTTTGTCCAACTCTGGAGCATATTTCAGCACCCAACGGTTGATGGTCGCATGGTCTACTTCAATCCCTCGCTCCGCCATCATTTCCTCCAGGTCACGATAGCTCAAGGCGTAGCGACAATACCAACGGACATTGAGCACGATGACATCTGGCAGAAAGTGTCGCCATTTGAATAGGGAAGGAGCAGACATTGGAAAGCAGGATTCGAGGTTTCGGCTTTCCCACCTTACCATTTATCTGTTTTTGCGACACAACCGTAAGATTAGTGCCGCGTGACGACGAGCCGCCGCTGCTGCCGTTGGATTTTGCCCTCGGCTTCTAACATCTGGAGGAGCGTGGTCACCGTGACGCGATTCGTTCCCAGCGTCTGAGCCAACTGCTGATGTGTCAGTGGCAGATCGAGCCAGCGACCGTTTTCCACGTCACGACCGAATTTTTGACTCAACCACATGAGGAGCTGCCACAACTTCTGAGACAGGGGATTGAGATGGATGATGCTCAGGAGTTCTTCGGTTTGCTGCTGGGAGTGAATGATAGCATCAGTGAATTGCGCTCGCTGAGTGTAGGGACAGCAACTAATGACGACATCGGTGAGGCATTGGAGTTCGTATGGTCGCACTCGTGACAATCGATGTCCCACGACATCTCCCACTCCCCAATAGCCCAAGCAAACTAGCTCGCCGTCACTAGTCCAAGTCATGCTACAGACAACACCTGATTCGATCCGCCATAAAGCTTCGCCCTGTTCTGGCAGCCGCGCGCGACGGACAAATTGCTGTTTGAGCGCTGGCTGTGCCACTCCAGCGCTCCGATCTAACTGTTGCATGTCACTCCACCAATTGAGCAATGGATTGACTAACTAGCCCAATTAGAACCGCTAAATACATGAGTCCGACATCCAGAAGGCAAAAAATATGCAGGTTTTGGCTCATCACTTTATACCAATAATATACCAACAGAGTATTATGAAAATTAGTATTTTTCTCAACTAATGCAAGTGACTGGAATGAGTTGCGACTAAGCTCTATCTAAAGGAAGAGTCACGACAACTTCCGTATCCCAAGACACGCTCGCCGATGAAAAAATCTTTCTCAAACGCCAACTGCTTGATATATCCGACGAAAATATCCCGATACAGCACCGGACAGTTGCCTCATCGGAGGTGACCTCCGCACGGTACTGTTAGCGAAGCAAGAAAGAGTTGTAGAGCCAAATGCTGTCTTCTGCTAATTTAGGCGTGGGAAGGATGGCGAGAGGATAAGGATAATTTTGTAGTCATGAGAGGAAACTATCTGATTAACTATCATCCCTATCATTCCTTCTTCATTTGACAGAACCACAATGCCGAAACAGAGGGAGCGTTATCCGATGAGCAAGTTATCGACTCAACAGCAATCGAATAGTGCCGAAGAATCCAAACAAAATCTTGGTCATCAAGTGGCAAATCTCTTCCTGATTCTTGCAGTGATTGTAGCGCTCTTGGGCTTTTTAATCGACTGGAAAAATACGATGAGTTCTGGTGCAGTTGACTTCCGAAATCGAGTGGTAGCAGCGAGGCTTTTAATTGGGGGAATCGATCCTTATTACTTTAAATGGCATCCCGGGATTTCAGATTTATTTCTAGATCCAATAGTCGATCCGAGCTGGCCTGTTTCCAGAGCGACAATTCCACCGACTGTTGTCGTACTTCACGCAGCAATGGCAAAGCTCCCCTACCTAACTCAAAAGATTGTCTGGTTTGCGTTGCAATGGGGGTTATTTTTGTCAACCTTAACTGTTTTAACCAAAGTTGACAAAATTTCTCCACTCAAAAGCAAGTTTATCTTAATTTTAGGTTTGTTATTCTTTTCTGGTAGTTTCTTCTGGCGCTTCCACGTTGAAAGGGGACAAATCTACATTCTGTATGTATTTTTATTATCGTGTGCCTACTGGTTAGCACGTAACTCTGCGAGAAAAGATCATCTGTTGAGTGGGTTCTTGGTAGGCTTAACAGCTAGCCTTAGACCACCACTGTTTCTAATGTCCGTTCCGATGGTCGTCTACAGACAATGGGTTTTACTGATTGGAACAGCAGTCGGTCTATTATCAGGACTACTTTTTTCCTTCCTACTGGCTGATGTTGGCACTTGGAATAGCTATTTTTCTGCCATGAAAATCTACCAAAAAGCCCATTTAGGTTTGCTCGAAGTCAAGACTATCGTGAATGCTGACAACGTAAATACTGAGTCTCCCGTTCCCATCGAAGGCTTGACTAATCTGACAAAGGCTTTAGATTTTCCAGCATCAGACACGTCATTCCCCTCAATTTTCAAACATTATTTCGGGTTAAATCTTTCTGCTAATATCTTGATGCTGTTCCTCGGAATAACTTTACTAGCTATCTGTTTTTACCTTGATAGAAATCGTCCCGGCGCTCGCGGCTCTGGCTTAGTATTTCTATCAGGAATATCAATCGTTTTATTAGCCGAGCATTTTCTTCCTACTATCAGAGCTACTTACAATAACGTGCAATATATTCTGCCTTTTTCAATTATCGTAGTCGAGATGAATCTAGGGGAGTTTTTCCAGAATAAAGCAAGTCTACTATTATTAATCGGCTTATTGTTTAACCTGGGATTTAGTTGGATACCAGATAGTGTATTAATCGGCGATCTAACCATGCTGTTGTACGCATTAATTATGTCTTTGTCAATTGCTAAAATTGTTGAGCTGATGGGAAATTAAGTCGAACGGATCGTCCTGACTCGATTGCGTTGACAATGGCGCTTGAGTTCAATTGCTCGCCCTCAAGGCGATCGCTTCTCCCAACCAAAGAAATAAATGTAGGCTGGGTAAACACTCACTTAAATGTTTTATTATTTTCTTTCCTAAATTAATATTTTGGACCAGTCTAACAATGGTTCCACTGCTAAGCCGATGCGCCCAGCGACGGATTGCATTCTTTGTGCCTCATGAGAGGTGAAGTGTCGAGGGCGAAGCGTACCAACATGAAATACCCCAATAACACGCTCTTTAGCCAGTAAAGGTACGCCTAACATTGAGTGCAGTCCTTTTTTTCGTAAAATTGTACTAAAAACATTTACCTGCGATAGATCGTAGACGATCGCTAGTTCTCGGCTGGCAGCGATCTGACCGGCAAAGCCCTGTCCTATAGGTATTTTGACTTTTGTTTCTATTTCTTCTTCCAGCCCCAAAGTAGCACTTACGGTTAGTTGCTGCTCGCTGGCTGTACGTAGTAGCACTGTAACTGTATCAACGTGCATGACTTGGCGAATACATTCGAGTAGGTCGTATAGCAGATGGTTGACGACGAATTGAGAAGATAAACTTCGAGCGCGCGGCTGAGCGCTTTGGTGGCTCTGCCGCGCAGTCATTTCCATTTGGCTCAAGGAAGAACTGAGCGAAAACAGGCGGTTGTTGTCTTCAAATACGTGAACGTGTTCAAGATCGCTCCTTCGCTCGACTAGCTTGAGTGGCTTGCGGTTAGAGATGATCCGCGCTGGTACGCCTACTGCAACTGAGTCTGGTGGAATATCTTGAGTTACGACTGCTCCAGCACTAATAATGCTACCCCGACCGATAGTGACACCATCAAGAACTTTGACTCCATATCCCAGCCAACAATCATCTCCAATCGAACAATGTTTGCCACTTTTGACATCACCAGACACATCAATACAGGTATATGGTCCAATAAACGTCTGTTTGCCAATCTTAATCTGGCAGTTTTCGCCGCCGCCAATCTCAACTCCACGTTCTAGAACTACGCGCTCGCCAATCGAAATCCTACAGTTATTTTCTGATGCATTGACCCGTACCCCTCGGTAAATGCAAACGCGATCGCCGACTTCAAGATTACGAGTCCCGCTAAATTCAACACCGTCTTGAAGATAAACTGCTTTACCTATACGTTTAAAAATTGTGCGATATATTTGATTGCGTAAAATTACGGCTGATGCAGATGTTGGCAACCATTTAAGTATAGTCGTGACTAATATTTCTCTCAATCGTCTCCATTTGAAGTTAGATAATTGTACGTTCATGATTCAATGCTTCAGAATCTCATCTAGTGTTTGGGCGATCGAGACAGGAAAACTTTTGCGCTCGAACTTCCACGTTTTTCTGATGCCAGCGCCACAGCAACTTAGTATTCCAGTACCAGGTAATCGCTTTGGCAGCAATATGGATTACAAATAATTTAGGAGGGAGCTTTAGGGGTCCTGTAGAATCCCTAAATAGATCTATAGAATTAGCCAACACTTTAGCTTCTCCCAAACGGCAAAGTTGGCAGACTGGCGTACTAATACTACGACCTTAATTTTGGATGAAGTTCTTTGTGAAGCTAGGCGCACGCTCTATGGCGGAGTTTCCCCTACCTCTGACATGATGTTAAAATCTACCATCGGTGCAAATAAATCAATGCTGCCTCGATTCCCGTATCGGCGTTCTTGCTGGTAGTTTTTTGCGTCTGCTATTGTCACCACGATTGCAAAGGGAAGTTAGAAGCTGAAAGCTATCGATAGATAACAGTAGTCTAACACAGTCTCTCAGGGGAGCATGTAACAGGCATTTAGAAGCTAACAATACCTTTAGGGGTGGTGTTGTAAAAACTTGCTGAATCAAAATTGTTTTTATCTGTAAAAGAAATAAATACTTGCACTTTCCCGTACTTTACCTAATTGACAAACGATGAGATTGGTGCCCAATTGACAGGTTTTTCATTTGACCGGAGTATAGAGGTGACAGCACCAAAGATCGTACTGAAATTTGTCGAGCAGCGCAGCGCGAGAAACAAGGACGGGCAAGCAGTGAAAAATTTGCTCTAACTTGTTTGCGGAAATTTGAGAGTAGCTATTGTAGCTGCTGCAAAAGTCAAGCAGAAAATCTTCAGCAGGTAGAAGTCCTATGACAGAAGCATTGAAGCTTAATCCTCAAAAAGACGCTCGGGTTTTATTGTTGTCCTTACGAAATATTAAGTTTCATGTGGCTCGCTGTTATTTGTACGAGCTGGAAGATGCGATTTGCGAATTAGACTCAGCCGAGCTGCTGACACCAAATTTTCAACCCAACTTATTCAAAGTGACGAATAAGCTAGCAAATCATGCAGCCAAAGCGATTGGTCATAGCAAGCTAATGAATCCATTGTTCGATCGAGTTCAGCTCCAGCAAGACTATGACTTATTCTTTTTTCTGTGCCAGTCCCCGCAAGATATCCTCTGTATTAATTCAATTAAGGGATGGCGCGAGCGTTGCCACAAAGCTGTAGTTTGGCTCGATGAAATTTGGGCGAAAGATCTTCAGAGCTGGAAAGCACAACTAAGTCTTTTGAAAGACTTCGATCGAATTTTCATGAACTTTAGCAATAGCATTTCAGGAGTAGCTGAGATCGTCCAGCGCCCTTGTGAGTATATTCCTTTTGGCGTTGATGCAATTAAGTTCTGTCCTTATCCCTTGGAGCGAGAACGCAGTGTCGATCTTTATAGTGTTGGTCGTCGCTCGCAGGTAACGCACCAAGCTTTACTGGAGATAGCAGAAAACACCAGTTTTTTTTATATATATGAAACTCTCAGAGACTTATACGCCATCGACTATAAATATCATCGCAGCTTATATAGAAATATTTTGAAAAAGAGCCGTTATTTCATTGCTAACAGCGCGAAATTTGACGATACAAATGCCACAGGCGGACAACAAGAAGTGGGCGCGCGCTTTTTTGAGGGAGCAGCAGCAGGAGTTGTGATGCTGGGAGTGCCGCCCGAATCCGAATCATTTCATCAACATTTCGACTGGGAGGGTGCAGCGATCGAAATTCCCTACGATGTGCCTCACATTGCTGAAATTCTGGCCGAACTTGACGCTGACCCACAGCGCTTACAAAAAATCCGTACTGATAATGTGGTGAACTCGCTGCTACGGCATGATTGGGTTTACCGTTGGGAAACAATTTTAGCTACAGTCGGACTGGATAGTACGCCAGCAATGGCGGCTCGAAAAGCTAACTTGCAAAACCTGGCTCAAACGATCTTGGCTAGGGCGAACGCATCTAATTGTGACGCTTCGGAAATCAGGCTGTTTTCGGACTCACATGAACCGATCCTGAAGGAATCCTGGAACTCGCCTTAAATGGAACTGGGCGCGCTATCTGGGAATGGATTTAGCATCATCCGCCCCAGCTCACTGTCGTGGCGTTCTCGTAGCCATCGTGCAGAAACTTACGCGCTTGACGCTTGACAAGCTTTGTCTGAAAAAACCTGGCTAGCACCTTTTAAATTGGCGAAAACTCCGCTCGGTTTGTCAAAAGTTGATTTAACTTGACTCAAAAGAATTTCAGCAGGTAATGTTTGGCACAAACAAAGACATAACCGCCTTATCAAACTTTACAGCATGAGAAATTATGCACATATCCGATCTTTACCGCGTCACAATCGATCGCCTCATTGCCGCTGTTCATCCAAGGAAATATCCGAAGCTCTTATTCCTCTGCTGTGCGTTCATTCTCAGTGCGATTCTGCCATTTTCTTTCGCCTGCGCCGACTTGAACACCGACGTGTCGCAGCGAGGAGACGGGAACGTCATCTTCGGCGTGAACAACGGCACTGGATACGACGACTCTCAGGAGTTCAGCCAAATGGTGTCAAAGCGGATCTCCGCTCTCGGTCTCACCGCAGTCCGCACCGGAGCAGACAAGATGAAGTGCGAGCGGGAGGGTGAGCCGTGCGATTTCTCTCGGCGCGATGTCGTGATTCAAGAACACTTGGCTCAAGGGTTAGCCCTTCACATGGTAATCGCTTTCAGGTGGGAACTCGATGCTGCCGAATACGATCCCGTCCAGTGGACGAAGAACTATGCTTGGAAATGCGGTCAAGTGGCTCGTCATTGGAAGGATACGGTACGCTACTACATAGTGGATAACGAACCAGACCTCGACTACGGTGAAGGACAACGGGCGAAAGTCGAACCCGCTACTGTAGTGAAGATGCAAAAAGCGTGTTATGAGGCGATAAAAAAAGTGGATCGGGGCATCCTCGTGGAGTCTTCTCCCGCCCAAAGACCAAACACGGAATACAACCGCGCTCTCCTCAAGGCAGGCATTGGGAAATATGCCGATCTCATCGGCACTCACATGTACGGGGGTCAGCTCAGGGAAGATGCGATCGCGACACTGCGCAAATGGATGGCGGAGTTCGGTGTCAACAAGCCGGTGGCGATTAGCGAGTGTGGGTCAGACCCTAACTGGTTCAACCCAGGAGGCTCAGACGGAGAGTGGAAAGGTCAGCACGGGCGAGAGGCCCGAGCGTTGTGGCTGCGGGACATGGCTGCCTACGCTCGGCGTCAGAAACTTCACAACGTTCTGTTCTTCAGCATGTTTAGCATTCATGGAGATTGGGAAATGGATCGGGATCGGGCTGCTCTGGCGGCGCTCAAGGACATCGGACACGAGCGATTCTAGCGAGATCGCCTGACTTAATCTCTGGCGCGAGCGCTGCTCCCAACCGAAACAATCGATATAGACTGGGGAAAGTCAACATCACTCAGCAGCATAGACAAAGCTATTCGTCGATCTCGTTTGGCGTTATGCCAGATATCTGCGTAAGTGTTCGGCAAGCACTCGGACGTGAGGCTTTTGCAGCATAGTCAAGTGGTTACCAGAAATGTAGTGAACTTGCACGCCAGATCTTGACAATTGACTCCAACCTAAAGTTGGGTCGTGAGATTTTTTTTGCAATTCGGTAGTTCTAAATAGGGCGATCGCTAGAGGGTAAGGTCGAGGTGTATACTTCAAGGTAGCTCGGCTATTGGCAGAAAAAATCTTCATCAGTCGATGAATGGTTAACTCGTCCAGCATTCTTAAAACAGCCGATCGTGGAAGGAGATGGCTAATAGTTGTTCGTTCTAGGGAAGATAGCCATGCGTGAGGAGTCAAAATTTTTTTCATTGTAGAAATTGGATTTGAAGTGCGTAGGCGATCGCTATTATCGTTTCTAGAACGCGCCAGGCGATCGCGAAGCAACGACCAGTAATCCCGAACAAAAGGATAAATAGAACCAGGTACGGTTGTCAGGAGAAATTTCAAACCATCGCCCCAGGAAACTCGATTGCTAGAAATAGGAGCGATCGTATCTAGGATTGCCAAGAAACTCACTTGCTCTCCTGCTTGGTGTAACTGTTGCGCCATCTCATAGGCAACTAAACCGCCAAAAGACCAACCACCTAGCTGATAAGGACCGTGCGGCTGAATTTGACGCAGTGCTTCGATGTAGCCAGCTGCCATCTCCTCAATGCTGGTTAATGGTGGATGCAAACCGTCCATCCCAAAAGGTTGCAGTCCGTAAAAGGGCTGTTCGGTTCCTAAATGACGCGCCAACTCGTAGTAGGGCAGAACAACACCGAAAATTGGGTGAATACAGAAGAATGGCGGCTTAAAACCTAAAGGCTGGAGTGGCACAAGGGGCGATCGCTTAGAATTACGTTTAGGCTTTCTCCATTTCTGAATCAGAGGCGCGAATTGCTCAACAGTTGGCGCACCAAAGAGATCGGACAATGGTAGTTTTTGCTCGAATTGCCGCTCTACCTGCTCCAATAACTGGACTGCCAGCAGGGAATTTCCACCTAATTCAAAAAAGTTGTCCTCAATACCCACTTGCTCAAGCTTCAGGATATTTGCCCAAAGTGTTGTTAAGGTTGCTTCAATGGCAGTTTTAGGAGTAACAAAAGGACGCTCTGGACTACTGATATTAGACTTCATTAAGGCATTTCGATCCACTTTACCATTAGGAGTTAGTGGTAGGGATGGCAGCACTACAAAAGCTGAAGGGATCGAGTAGTCTGGTAATTTTTGCTTGAGAAAGCAGCGCAAGTCATTTGATTTTGGATTTTGGATTTTTAATTTTAAATTTGATAAATTAGTCTCTACATCAGGAACAATATAAGCAACTAAACGATAGTTGCTCGATCGATCTTCCTTTGCCAAAACTACAGCTTCTTCTACTGCTGAGTGTTGTAATAGCAGGCTTTCAATTTCTCCCAATTCAATGCGGTAGCCGCGAATTTTCACTTGGCGATCGATGCGTCCGAGGTATTCAAGATTACCATCGATTAGGT